>DEAY01000351.1 GCA_002348345.1 Verrucomicrobia bacterium UBA2970 | reverse complement strand
GCAGTTCCGGAGCGAACCCGATCAGGCGAGTCTTGAGAGCGATTAGTAAATCTTCCAAGGTGCTTCTAGATTAGGTTGCTTCGCTTCCGCCCGTTTCTGAGGATGATTCCTCCGCGGCCGCTTTTTCTGCGTCTGCCTTGGCTTTTGCGGCCGCTTTTTCCGCGTCCGCTTTGGCCTTTGCCGCCGCTTTTGCCGCGGCCTTCTTCACGTCTTCCTCACGGGTCTGGTCGATGGCGGCCGCTTCGGTCGGGTGGATCTCGCGGTAGTAGGTGTTGGATTTAGCCAATTGATGCTTGTCGAGAAGCAGGCCTCCAAAACGATCCGTCTGGCTCAGTTCGAACTCGGTGTCCATCTTGATCGCATCAAAGGGGCAAACCTCCACGCAGATCTGACAGCTCATGCAAACGGAGATGTCGATGTCGAACACCAGCGGCTGAACCTGTGCCTTGCCGACATAGTCCGGCTTCTTGTTCTTGTCTTTCTCGATGTAGATGCACTGAGGGGGGCATTCCTTCTCGCAAATCTGGCAGGCCACGCAGCGGAGCCCCGGCATCGCCTCCTCGCCGTCGAACACAAGGAAGGGGAAGTTGCGATTGTTTTCTTTGGCCGGAATCCGTTGTTCGGGATACTGGACGGTGGTCAAATACTGCTCGTCCCGATAGCTTCCGACGAAGTTTTTCGCCGTTTGCGCCATTCCTTTGATGATTCCCGTGCCGAGCATGAGTCGATTAGGCGTTCTTTGAGAGACTTGAGACTTAAATGCAGTGGTCTTCGCGTGTCAGGATTCTATCGGTCAACTTCCCCCAAGACAATATCAACGCTCCCGAGAATGACGACGACGTCTGCGACCGAGTGCCCCAGGCACATGTCCTCCAAAATAGTCAGATTGATGAGGCTCGGTGGCCTGACCCGGTAGCGATAGGGTTGGGGCTTGCCGTCACTGATCAGGTAGAACCCGAGTTCTCCCTTGGGTCCTTCGATCCGTCCGTAGGCCTCGCCCGGCTTCGGCCGAAACCCTCGGAGTTTGGCCTTAGGGTGAACGATTGGTCCTTCGGGAATGTCGCGCAGGGCCTTCTCAAGAATCTTGAGCGACTCTCTCATTTCAAGAATGCGGACCATGTAGCGGTCATAGACGTCGCCCGTCGCCCCTAGGGGGACCTTAAAGTCGAACCGATCGTAAATCCCGTAGCGATCAACCTTCCGGAGATCATAGTTGACCCCGCAGGCCCTCAGCATGGGCCCGGTAATGCCTGCGTTGATGGCGAGGTCGGCCTCCAGGACCCCCACGTGTTGAGTGCGGGCCATGAGAATCTCGTTTTCCGTGAGAAGTTTTTCAAAACTGTCCAGAAATGCCTCGAAATCGGAGATGACCTCCCGGGCTTGATCCAGCCATTGGGGGGGGAGGTCACAACGGCAGCCCCCGAAACGGAGGTAGTTGCACATCATCCGGGATCCACTGAGGGATTCGAACAAGTCGAGAATCTTTTCTCGCTCCCGAAAGGCATACATCAACGGGGTGCCGAGGGCCCCCATGTCCATGACGAGAAATCCGATGAGGCAGGTGTGATTCAATAGCCGGGTCAGTTCGGAGACGATGACGCGGATGTATTCGGCCCGCTCCGTGACCTCGATCCCCGCCAGCGTTTCAACGGAGATCGCGTAGGCCCAGTTGCTGGTCATCGAATTGAAATAGTCCAATCGGTCGGTGTAGGGCATGGAGGCGAGGTAACTGGTGTTTTCGGCGATTTTCTCGTGATTCCGATGCAGATAACCGAATACGGGCTTCAGCTGGACCACCGTCTCGCCATCCAGGGTGACATCCATTTGGAACACCCCATGGGTCGAGGGGTGATGGGGGCCCATCGAGATTTCCAGCAGATCACCGGAGAGATTCCGATCGCCATCCCTGCGGGACCGGAGGGTATACGGGGGATCCTGAGGCGAGGGGAGCACCGGAGCCGGATCGGCTCCGGTTTCGCCGGAAGGGGGTTCAGGACTCGTCTTCATCAGCTCAGTCGCTTTGTGTCTCGGAGGGGGCGTCAGTAGAGGGGGGCGTTTGATGTGCGTTTGCCCTCTCAAGAACCGGACCGTGAGGCGTGGGCTCGTACTCGTAGTCGTCCGGTTCCACGTAGTCCTTGCGCATGGGATGATCCTCAAACTCATCCCACATCAAGAGCCGTCTCAAGTCGGGGTGTCCGTCAAAGGTGACCCCGTAGAGATCAAAGATTTCCCGCTCCTGAAACTCCGCGCTTCGCCAGATCGGGGTGAGCGAGGGGAGGGCCACATCGTTGCTTCGATTTCCCGTGCGGGCGCGCAGAATCAGCGGCCCGTGCCGCAGAGGCATGGAGTAGAGATGATAAACGACCTCCAGGTAGCCCGGGATCGTTTGTTCCACAGTTTCCTCCACTTCTTGTTCCTCGCCGTCGACCACTTGGGTTTTCTTCACCTTTTCCTTGATCGTTTTCTCCAGGTGATCAACGCCGGTGACATTGGACAGGTAGTCGAACCGGTATTCCGAATGATCCTTCAACCATTGGGCCACGGCCACCAGATCTGTTCCCTGAATCAGGAGTGAAGATTGGGCCGAAGGGCTTGGATTGGCCACGAACTCGATCCCGCACCCGGGGAGAGCGGTTTTGAGTTCGTTAGCGATGGACTCCGTGTCGATCATTGGCTGCGGACGGATTGGGGCGGGGTCCAGGTCTTCGGGTTGCTGGGGGGATGGAGATCGTGGGCACCGAATTGCGGGACCGGGAATTCGGAATCGACATCGGATCGGAGGTGCCGCGCCCTGTTGGGGCCGGTCAGCGATTGGGCATCAATGCGGCGTTGGAGGGTCATGAAGGCATGGATCAGGGCTTCGGGGCGCGGGGGGCAACCGGGAATGTGCACATCGACCGGCAGGTAGCGGTCGATCCCTTTGAGAACGTTGTAACCCTGCTTGAAGGGACCGCCCGAGATGGCGCAGGCCCCCATGGCGATGACGTACTTGGGTTCCGGCATTTGGTTGTAGAGCCGCACCACTTGTGGGGCCATTTTCTTGGTGACCGTACCGGCCACGATCATCAGGTCCGCCTGTCGGGGTGAGGGACGAAAGACCTCTGCCCCAAATCGAGCGAGGTCGTAACGGGCCATTGAGGTGGCAATCATCTCGATGGCGCAACAGGCGAGACCAAATTGAAGCGGCCACACCGAGTTGCGGCGGCCCCAGTTGTGAAGCCCCTCCAGCGTGGTCGTGAAAACCCCGTGTTTGCTCAGTTCGCCTCGTAGTCCTTCGTCCATGTCATGCAATTCAGCCTAGCGCCAGTTCAAGATGCCTTTCGCCCAGGCCCAAACGAGCCCCTCCACCACGAGAAAGATAAAGAGAAGGATTGCCAGGAAGGCTCCGAAGGGAAGATCGGTGAAGGCAACGGCAAAGGGCAGGAGGAAGACGGCCTCCACATCGAAGACGAGGAAGATGATGCCGTAGAGATAGTATTCCGCCTTAAATTGAATCCAGGCATCCCCACGGGCTTGAAGCCCGCACTCGTAGGTTGCGTTCTTGTCCGGCCCCGGTTTGGCGGGCGAGAAGGCCTTTGCCCAAATCCTGGCCACCAGGAGTGGGGTGATGGCGAAGCCCAATGCGGCGACGGCGAAGAAGGCGAGAAACCAATACGGAGACTCACTCATCGTCAGAAGCAAACCCAGTTAGAATCGATTCCAAAGTCAGCCCCAAAGGGATGGGAGACACTCCGTTGCATGGCGGTTAGTTGTTCTCCGGGCAATGCCGATGGAGCCCCACCGAATGGGCAATGTCGTTGAACTCGTCGGAGGAAACCTCCTCCAGGCGCTTGCCCTTGGCGGAGAGCTTCTCGTTGATCTTGATGGTCTTCTCCACCATCACCTCATGAGTCTCTTCACTCCCCCCGACCAGAGCGAAGTTATCTCCGGTGGTCACCCGCTTGTGACCATCGGAATCCAACCCTACCCCCAACATCATCGCCTTGGAGGGCTGCTTACCATGTTTCGGCACCTGCGACATGCCATCAAAGTAGATGCGGACCGTTAAAGTGCAACGACAAAAGTAGATCAAACCGACGGGCGGGCGTGGAATGAGGCGTTGCCTTTGATAGCCCAATTAACGGGGTCAGCGCATGTCCTTGCGGTGGATCAAGTGACTCGCGAGAATCGATTTGCCGTCGGAGGGAGCGGCGTCTTTGCTTCCTGATTCGAAGTTACTCCAAGTTACTCGAAGGGGACAGATTCGCCGTTGGGCAGAAAGGCGAGGCGGGGAGGGGTCAAGACGCGGATCTCCGGTAGGGCGCTTAGTTCGTTTAGGATCGCCGGCGAGACAAAGAGCTCGTTGACATGCAGGGTATCGCGAATGCGGGCCACTCTCAATTGGTCGATGGGAACGGGACCGACGGCCCGGTGGCACAATTCGAATGCGGCTCGGTCATGGGGGACGGCAATGGGTTGTTTCGCGCGCTCCAAAAAACCGCTGGTGACGATATTGGTGGCGGTGACTGCGAGATCGATTTTGGAACGGAATCGTTCCGTAATGACATCGGCCAGTCCCATCCCGGTGGCGTTCCCGTGAGAAGCGGAGGTCAAATCGCCCACCCAAATGGCCTTGATTCTCGGATTCGTCGGTTCGGGTTGACCCGGAATTCGAATCCTTCCAATGACATTGGTGTCCATCCCGGTACCGCTGATATCTTTGCCCAGGCGATCCACTCCGAGAATATCGAGTTCATCGACCGGAAGCCTCGGGAGATGTTGGTGAGCTTCCTGGATCAAAACGGACTCGCGCTCGAGAATCTGATGGCCCGGGATGAGCTCCACTTTCGCGGTCTCATCGTAGGCGTTTTCGATCACCGCGAGTCCGAGCGAGATCTTTCCGAGGGCTAGGATCCGCTCAGCCGTTTGGGGCACGAGGTGCTTGAGCCCGTGAACTCCGTGACGGTGCATCGCAAAGGCCTGCCGTTCCTTTCCCAGACCGATCACGATCATCTTCACCAAGCCGCTTTCGAAGCGACCGTGAAAGTCGGTGTGGGGTTTGATCCGGTTAATGACGACGATTCCTTCGGCATGAAAGGCGTGTCGATCCATGTAGGCGGGGGTTGTCAGACCCGTCGAGTCCAGTTCCACGACCTCCATGGAGGAGCGAACGGGGCAGCCCATCTCCGTTGGGGTGATTCCGTAGGCGGCGAGGACATCGGCTTGTCCCTGATCGGTGGCCCCTCCGTGGCTTCCCATGGCGGGAACGATGAACGGCTCAACCCCGCGGGCCTTGAGTTCTCTGATCGTGGTCCGGACGATGCTCGCGAGATTGGCGATCCCACGGCTGCCCACCGCCACGGCCACCTCCGCGCCGGCTGGAAAGGCCATCGGCGTGGTGGCGAACTGCTGGGAAACCGCCTGAGGAATATCGGTGAGCACGGGCCGTGGACGCTCGTAGGCGATCCGGGCAAGTTGAGGCATCGAGCTCATCGGTCCGGTCCGCCTCGTTTGGGGTCAAGCCAGGGAGTGTTCCCGTAGTACCAGTCCACGGTCATCGACTCCACGTGACCATCGGAGAAGCCATTGCTGCTTCGCTGGTTGTGCCGAGGATGAGGGCCGCACCAATTGGGGTTGCTTCCCGTGACGCAACCGGGACATTGGCCGACTTGGGGATCTCCCAGCATCCAAGCGCCGAGTTTAAGTTTTGATTTGGAGGTCACGGCAGGGGTTTGGGAGGCGCTTGGTTGGGTGCCCGAATCGGTCATGAAGATGGTGCCCGATGGGTTGCGGACGCGACCTTCCTGGTTGTGGACGTAGTCAACATAGTGACTCAGTTCGCCCGAGAGCTGGTGGTTGATGGCATAGTCAGAAACCGTCGGGAGGTCGACGGAGATCCCGTCCCATGTTTCAAGTTGAAGCGGCTCCCCCTTGCGACCGGGGCAGATGAGCACATTGGTGCTCGCCAGGTAGGGCTGGAGCAATTGAAACCAGGTGGTGAGTCCCTCGGTGTAGGGGGGGAACAAATAGGTGACGACGTGCTTGTTGGAGTTGTCGTCAGTATACATCTTGCTGGCGAGCAGGAGTTGCCGTGTGTTGCTGACGCACTTGATGGAATGTGCCTTTTGTTTGGCTTTGCCCAGCGCCGGCAACAGCATCCCAGCCAGAATGGCAATGATCGCGATGACGACCAAGAGTTCGATCAACGTAAAGGCGGGGTCACGGCGGGGACTCGGATTCATGCTCCGATGATTCTGTCAACCCCATTGGACCCTGTCCAGTTGTTCTCGGACTTCGTTCGGTCTTGAAGAAACGACGGGGATCCGGCGCAACCGGGTCAGTCCTCGCTGAGGTATCCTTCGGTGCGGTAGCGCTGCAACTTGTAGGTGAGCGCTCGCCGGCTGATGCCGAGAACGCGCGCGGTGACGGAGCGGTTATTCCGGTTTTCCCTGAGGGTTTGAAGAATGGTTTCCCGCTCGACGTCCGCCATCTTCTGGCGTTGGGTCGCCTCCCCGCCGACTTCAGGATCGGCCACCTTCTGGATCGTGCCGGGAAGATGCTTGGGCAAGATGATGCCGCCGTGGGCCATGAGGGCCGCTCGCTCCATGGCGTTGCGAAGTTCCCGGACATTCCCGGGCCAGGCATAGTGTTCGAGGCACGGGGTGACGGTGGCTGCGAAGCGAGCGTGGCCGTGGGTGTACTCCTTGATGAAGAGCGTGGCGAGGGGGAGAATATCCTCCGGTCTCTCACGGAGCGGGGGAATGGTGAACTCAATGACGTTGAGCCGGAAAAAGAGGTCGTCTCGAAAGGCGCCCCCTTCGACACGTTCAAGGAGGTCGGCTGTGGAGGTGACGATCAGACGGGGGCGATGGGACCGGTCCCCTCCCGGTTCCGGGGAGGGGCGATCGGGACCGAGCGCTTCAAGCAATTTGGTTTGGCTTGCCGCGGGAAGTTCGCCGATCTCCTCGATGAGGAGAGTGGTTGAGGTCGCCCTTTTGATGAGCCCTTCAATGTTGGGGGAACCAAAAAGCCGGGGGCCGATTTGCTGGGCTGGCATCGTCGCGCAGTTCAAGCATTGGAGAGGGTGATCGGTCCGGGCGCTTCTGCGGTGGATGAGTTCCGCGAGCGTGGTCTTGCCACAACCCCCTTCGCCGGTGATCAGGATGGGGCTCTCGGAACCGGCGACCAGGAGAGCATCCCGATAGAGTTGTCGGGTGATGTCGTGACGAGCCGTCAACGAAGGAGGCAACTCCGAAGGAGACGAGACCGAGGACGGGGAGCGACTGACAATCTGGGACACCGATTCCAGGAGCTCGTCCAGATCAATCGGTTTTTCCAGATAGTTGACGGCGCCGTCCCGCATGGCGCCGACGGCGTCCTTGACATCGGCATAAGCAGTGACGAGGAGTACCGGGAGATCGGGCTGGATCTGTCTCGCTTTGCGGAGCGTCTCGAGACCGGACATCCCGGGCATACGGACGTCGGAGATCATCATCTTGTAACGATGCAGGCCCAATTCGGCCAATGCGTCCTCCCCCGATGCCACCGTGACCGGAGTCAAGCCTTGGGTATCGAGAAAGGTCGTGAGCAAGCTGCGTTGGCCCGGATCGTCGTCGACGATGAGGATCTCCCGAGTGGGGAGGGTCTGGGATTCTTGTGGCTTGCTCATTTCCGCCGCTAATGGGAGATCAACAGACGACTGATCCTAAAAACCGAGCCGTGAGGTTCCCGCGGGAGGTGGTCAATCTCCCAGTCATGAGCCAGGACAATTTGCTGGACGATGGCGAGACCCAGTCCGGTGCCCCGGTCGTGGGAAGTGAAATAAGGTTTGAAGATATCGCCACGGATCGCCTTCGGAACACCCGGACCATCGTCGTGGATCTCCAGTCGGGCCGTGTGACGGGCGCTGCGATGGATTTCGATGCGGATCAACCCGCCAGGATGAAGGGCCTCAATGGCATTGATGAGGAGGTTGAAGAGTACTTGTCGAAGGAGTTGTTCATCGGCGTTGATGACAAGGGCGGGACCGGAGAGCCCCCAGTCGACCGACTTTTCCTCAAGGTCCGGTGCCAGCGTGCGCATGACGTCTCGACCAATGGCCTCCAAATCAACGGGGACGATGCGGGTCTCTCGCGGTTTGGAATAGGTGATGAAATCGTTGAGTTGGTTGGTGATCCGATCGACCTCCTGGGTGATCTGTTGGCTGCGGTCCCGGAGTTCCGAGGAGGTGTCGGGGGTTTTGGAGATCATCTGTGCCATCCCGCGAATGAGATTGAGGGGGTTCCGGGTCTCATGGGCGAGACCGGCCGCGGCCAGATTCATTTCCTGCAGATAATGATTGAGTTCCTTGGCTCTTACCAGGCGGTGTTCCAGTCGCGAACTTTTGAGGAGACTTTGATAGGCGAGGGCACACCCCCCGAGGGCCAGGAGGGCGAGGGTGGCGACAACCCATCGAAAGTGTCGGTCGCTTCGAAGGGTGCTCTCGAGGGGGCGAGTCGAGAGCACCAGCGCAAAGCGGTGTAGGCCCTGCGTCTTAAACAGTTCTTGGAAGCGTTCCGGGGCAAGGAGGGAACGACGTCCCGAGCGTTCGCGGTTGGCGTTCTGCGAACTTCCGTCTCGGTCGGGTCCTGCCCTGCCGGGGTCG
>DEAY01000410.1:4944-5178 GCA_002348345.1 Verrucomicrobia bacterium UBA2970 | reverse complement strand
CTCCCGCGTGAACCCCTCGCCGGACAGCTTTCGAGTCGCGTCAAACCCCATCTTTGATCCCACGCCGACCGCATCGGTTGCGTGATCGAGCACATCCGCCGGTCCCCTGGTCACGATACTGTCCCGTTTCGGATCCGTGTTGGCGCACAGGCGAAACAACACCTCGCTGGTGTTATGAACGTCGACATCCTCATCCACAATCACGAAGTATTTGGTAAACATCATCTGCCCCAT
>DEAY01000410.1:0-4634 GCA_002348345.1 Verrucomicrobia bacterium UBA2970 | reverse complement strand
AACATCATCTGCCCCATGCCCCACAAGCCATGCATGATCTTGTAGGCCTGCATCGGATAGGTTTTCTTGATGCTGACAAAGACCAAGTTGTGAAACACCCCCTCGGCGGGGAGGGCAATGTCCACGATCTCGGGAAAATTCATCTGAAAGATCGGGAGAAACAATTGCACACTGGCCGCACCGATGTAGAAATCCTCCATCGGCGGAACGCCCACGATCGTCGCGGGATAAACAGCGTCTTGACGATGCGTGATCGCCGTCACGTGAAAGACTGGGTAGGGCTCCTCCAGCGTGTAGAATCCAGTATGATCCCCAAAAGGCCCCTCCATTCTCAATGGCTCGGTCGGATCCACATAACCTTCGATGACAAAGTCGGCATTTGCGGGCACCTCAAGATCGTTGGTGAGGCATTTGACCAATTCCACCGACCGCTTTCGCAAATAACCCGCCAATAAGAACTCATCCAATCCATCCGGCAACGGTGCCGTCGCACAAAAGGGATAGGCAGGATCACCTCCAATGAAGATGCTTACCGGCATCTTTGTACCCGTCTCGTAATATCGCCGTCCATGTCGCGCTCCGACCTTCTGCAATTGCCAATGCATACCGGTCGACTGCGAGTCGTAAATCTGAATCCGATACATCCCCACATTGCGTTCACCGGTATCAGGATCTTTCGTCACGACACAAGGCAAGGTGATGAAGCGGCCGCCGTCCTCAGGCCAACACTTTAAGATGGGCAGGTTGAGCAAGGTGGGACAGTCCCTGGGCGTCGGAGCAGGATCATCTTCCTGATCAAAACGATGAACCACCTCCTGGCACGCCCCCGATCGAACCACCTTCGGTCGGGCATGACGCAACTCCAAAGCCGTTCCCAGCAACTTGACCGCCTCGCGAGCCCCCGTGGGCGGTTTCGCCTTCATCAACGATCCCAACTCAGCAGCGATCGCCTGAATCGACTCAGCTTGAAAGCTCAATGCCATCCGGCGATACGAGCCAAGCGTATTGATCGCGACCGGAAAGGGAGAGATCTCCCCATTGACGGTCGGCTTCTCGATCAGGAGCGCACGTCCCCCATCCTGTTGCTTCATTTCGCGATCTGCCAGCGCGGTGATCTCTAGCTCGGTCGCCAATGGCTCGGCAACCCTCACCAGCTCGCTCTCACGATCCAGCAAATCCAAAAAGTCACGAAACGAAGAATAAGCCATTACCCGATGGGATGTATTAAAAGAGGCTGCCCTGTGTCGGTGCCGCCCTCAGAAACTATCTGCCATCTAACCGCAGTTGTATCAAACAACCCTAAAGATCGGTCCCTTAACTCGCCAAATCCGCTTTGACCTCGTCAATGACTTCCATCATCCGCCGGCCGTATTGGATGTAGCTATTGTAAACTTCTTCGTCGGACGCCGTTTTCGAATCATCATGAAACACCACCGCCATATGGGGTTCAATGGAGATCCCGGCGTCGTAGCCATCCGCAAAAGCGTCTTTGAGAATTCGTTTTACTGCGGCATCTCCGTCACCCGGAAGCGTATAATCGGCGTCATTTTTCTCCGGCTGCCAGATCGCATCCTTGATGTGGATGTGGACGACATGTTCCTTGATATTCGTCCAAAACTCCCACGGATCCTGCTTCGGCTGAGGAACCGGCTTACTGCGGTCATCGTTGAAGACCGGATTGGCCGTATCGAACACCCACTTTAAACCGGGAACATTCTCAAGCAGCTTCTGCGCATGCTGCCAACTCATCCCGCCGTAATTCATGCAATTCTCGTGAACCGGGGTCAGACCGGCGTCGAGAAAGCGCTTGGTAATTTCATTGATCCGGCGAAAGCGCTCGGCTTCGTGTTGATCCTCCCCCTCACTCACCGCGTAACTCATGATGCGGACGAATTGAGTCCCCAAACGCTGCATTCTCGGAATCGCCCGTTCGACATCCGATAGGTCAAAGGGGTCTTCAACCTTTTTCCCCCAGTTGGCGATCGTTGACCCGAAGGCATAAATCTCAACGCCAGAGTCCTTCAACTTTTGTTCAACAATATCGAATGCCGCGTCATCGATATCGTGGAGATTCGCTTTGGCAAAGCCCTCCACCTCCACCGAGCGGGCTTCGATGTGCTTCCACCCCAATTCGAGAGTGGCCTTGATTTGGGTATCGATCAAAGCCCCTGCTTCATCTGCAATTCCAGTCAATATCATGTCATCCTCCTCTATTATCCGATACTCGTTGGCGTGGCGGTGGGACTGACGGGCGTGTTTCCGTAGATCTCCGAGAGGGGCAGTTGGCACTTGGCCGAGACCAATTGAAGGTTGCCTTCCTTCCCTTCAATCGTCTTGAGCATCCAGGTTCCGTTCGATTGCTTGATATAATGGTCCACCAACCAGGTGCGGTGAGACACCAGGATGTACTCCGCCAACGAATCCAAATGGCGGTAATGCCAAAACTTGCCGCCTTGATCCCAAGCCGCCGAGTTGTCGGAAAGCACCTCCACAACGACCCGGGGATTCAAAAGCGTGTCGTCATGCTCATCGGCAAACTCCGGATTCCCGGAAACCACCTGAACATCGGGGTAGGCGTAAAGGCCGCTCCCTTTGACAAAGAGGCGCATATCACAGTTGAGGACATAACAATCAGACCCCTTCAGTCGATGACGCAACTCTCCCGAGACGTTGGTGGCCAACAGGGTGTGCAAATGGCTTCCGGAAATCAACGCCTGGGCCTTCCCATCGTAAAACTCGGTTCGCTCGTCTGTCGATCGATCCGCCCCGAGATACGCCTGCGGATCTTGTGCTGCATTCTTCGCTGCCGTCATGTTTCTGCTAACCGTTACACCTAAAGTGGACCACAAAGTCAGATTCCCACCGTGCTTTCAAGCGTATTCTATCCCAACGCAACGCTCAAGAAGCCAATGCCTTCGGATCGCTCGCCCCCCGATCCCCTCACGCAGCGCCCCATTCCCGAGGCTTACTTCATTTTATGTTTGCCAGTCCACAACGAAACCCGCTTTGATCCGCATCCAACACCGATGCCTTCAACCCCAACGAACGCGATGACCGATCGGTTACAGCCCCGTGACCCTTGGGATGCCCCCCTCCATCCGAAAGACGTGTTCTTTGATTTGCCAGCTTGGGAAGCGGTAGCACCCGGAGAATTTCTCGCCCCCTCTCCTCAACTCGAAGCAATAGACGGCTTCCAAAGCGTCGAATCCATCGAAGTGGACTCCGCCCGCTTGCGAGGCTGCCGGGCCCCGGTCAAGCGAATCGAGAATCGACTTCAGTCCGGGCTCCGGAACACGATAATCAACGGCCAACAGATTTTTCACGGGCGAACACCGTTTCGCAACACCACCGAGACCGATTCTCTCGAAGCCTTCCTCCGATGGAAAACCAAGGCCGTTACCCTCAAACGAACCGACAGCCGGTTCTGAGTGACCAAGGGCCAAACGCTCTCGCCCCCCGACTCTTCACCGGGTTAGGCTGGAGGCCATCAACTCAAGCTCCCCAATCCTCCCTCAAATGAAATCAAGACGAACAGGCGAAGGAAGGAATCCACTCTCGGCCCTGGGCCGTCGAACGGAGTCCCCTCCCATCTCGTGGTTAATGAGCCAGGCACTGAAGTCCCCCAATCTCATTTCGTTGGCGGCGGGCTTCACCGATAACACCAAGCTCCCGGTCGCCGCGACCCGGCAGCTGACCGAACAGATCCTCCGCCAATCCCAACTCGGTCGTTCGGCCCTGCAATACGGCACTGCCGCAGGCAATGATGCTTTGCGGGAACAAACGTCGGCGCGTCTTGCCCGACTCGATCATTCCACCGGTCGTTCAAGTCGGGTTCCGGTCGACCAGATGGTCATTACCAACGGCTCCCAACAGTTTCTCTACCTTCTCTCCGAGGTCCTCTGTGATCCGGGCGATTTCGTGATCGTCGAGGATCCCACTTATTTTGTCTATCTCAGCATCATGCAGAGCCATGGCGTCCGTGCCCGATCCGTTCCGATTGAACCGGACGGCCTTTCACTCGATCACCTCGAGCAAACCCTCCGCTCAATGACAAAAACGGGCGACATCAAGCGGCTCAAGTATCTCTACAGTGTCACCTATTTTCAGAACCCTACCGGGATCACGACGAGCGCTGCCAAAAAGAAGGCCGTCCTGGACCTGCTCCGTCGCTTTGAATCCAAGGCAGGGCATCCCCTCTACTACGTCGAGGATGCCGCCTATCGAGAACTCAGTTTTCCTGGCTACGAACCTCCCAAATCCTCACTCAGCCTGGCATCGCACCGGGATCGGATCATCTACACGGGAACCTTCAGCAAGCCATTCGCGACCGGCATTCGGGTCGGCTACGGGATCCTTCCATCGTCCCTCCATGGCCCCCTCATGAACGTCAAGGGCAATCACGATTTCGGCACAGCCCACCTCCTCCAGGTCCTCTTGTCGGCCGCGCTGGAATCAGGTGAATACGAGGCTCAGTTGCTCAAGGTGCGCAAGGCTTATGCCCGTAAATGTCGATTGATGATCCGAAGCATTCGCCAATCCTTCCCCGACCAAGTTCGGTTCACGGAACCGCAGGGCGGCTTGTGCCTCTGGGCCACCTTACCAGGCAAGATTAACACGGGTCCGAAAAGCGCCTT
>DEAY01000192.1:5072-5393 GCA_002348345.1 Verrucomicrobia bacterium UBA2970 | reverse complement strand
GGGGTTCAAGGGCCCTTGGCGGGGAGGGGCTCCGGTCGACAGGCGACTGGTTGTGTTCCAATCCAACACGTCGGCTCCTTCTCCGGACTTCTCCTGAAATCGTGCCTGAAGACATGGGGAGGCATTTCGCACGATTGAAACAGCGTGGCGGGTTGCATTGCTTCGGGAGAGAGGCCGTCGAGTTGATCTTCGGGCTCGACGAGGCGGATTTGAGCGCTAGGCTCTTGAAAATGTCGGGGGCTCGAAATGAACGGGAATAGGCGTCGATTTGGTCGAAGCACGGGCTTCACTTTGATTGAGCTTTTGGTGGTCATCGCGATC
>DEAY01000192.1:0-4763 GCA_002348345.1 Verrucomicrobia bacterium UBA2970 | reverse complement strand
GAGCTTTTGGTGGTCATCGCGATCATCGCGATCCTTGCGGGAATGCTTCTGCCGGCATTGAGCCGGGCGAAGAGCAAGGCTCAGGGTGCGAGGTGCCTCTCCAATTTGAAACAGTGGGGGATGATGACCACGATGTACGCGATGGAGAACGAAGAGAGGTTCATGGCCGACTATGGTCCCTCGATCGAGGGAACCTGGGCGTTTCAACTGAGGGCGTTTTATGATGATGTGGACGTCTTTCGACTTTGTCCCAGCGCCAAAAAGCCTTCGAGTTCGGGGTATGGCAATACCACGGAGCATTGGGGCTGGCGGGATGAAAACCGGGCGGAGGGTTATTTTCGAAAAGGGGATTTTGGGAGTTACGGAATCAATCATTGGATCAATTCGTTGCCGCCTAGTTTTGCCAAAGGGTGGCGGAACCAGCCCTCCTGGCACTGGGCCAAGACGAGTGCGGTTCGAAATCCCGTCGTGACTCCGGTGTTTGCCGACTGCGCCTGGTATGGAGGCAATCCCTTTGATTTCGAGAGCGGGACTAGCCATGGTCGCCCGCCTGCACGGAAAGATTGGAACCGTTCGAGTCCGAAGAGTTGGGGGTGGGATATGGGGCGTTTTTGTCTGGACCGGCACCGTCGGGCGGTCAACGGGGTTTTTGTCGATGGGTCCACTCGTGCCGTGAAACTGGAAGGTCTCTGGGATCTCCAATGGCACCGCCAGTTCCGCCGAACCCCGAGGGTGGCTCTGAATTGGTAGGCAGGGACTCAGGCCATTAGCGTTTCCGAAGTTTGGCCTGGCTTTAATCGGAACGGAACGGCTTCCTTACTCCGAGAACAGGGCCTCTGCGAAGGCTTTCGCCTCAAAGGGCTGGAGGTCATCGGCCTGTTCCCCAACCCCCACGTATTTGACCGGAATCCCCAGTTCCTGTTGAATCGAAACGATCATCCCCCCCCGGCTAGTTCCGTCCAATTTGGTAATGACGAGACCGGTCAATGGGACGGCTTTGTTGAATTCCCGGGCCTGGGTGAGTGCGTTCATCCCGGTGGTGGCATCAAGAACGAGAAGAACTTCATGGGGTGCGCCTGTGAGTTTCTTGTTGACCACCCGATGAAGTTTTTCGAGTTCTTTCATCAAGTTGTGTTTGGTGTGGAGTCGTCCGGCGGTGTCAATCAGAAGATAGTCACAGCCCTGGGCCAAAGCCGCACTGACCGCATCATGAGCGACCGAGGCCGGATCCGCTCCGTAGGTGCCAGCGGTCACGGGAATCTGCAATCGCTCACTCCAAAGCTTGAGTTGGTCGATCGCCGCCGCGCGGAAGGTATCGCATGCGGCCATCCAAGGTTGCCCACCCTTGAGCTTGATCTGGTGGGCGAGTTTGGCGCAAGTCGTGGTCTTGCCGGTGCCGTTGACGCCCACCAGGGAAACGACCGTGGTCGCTTCGGCGACGTTGGCCAGTGGGGTCGAGGTTTGACTCAGCGCCGCTTCTACCTCTCGGGCCGCGATGCCAAAGACATCAACTCCCTCCCGGCCTTGGGTTTCAAAAGCGGTTTTCGTGGCAGCCATGATCCGTTGGGTCATCGGGAGCCCCAGGTCGGCTCCAAGGAGAGCGGCCTCGAGATCGTTCGAACCCTCCTCCGTGAGCTTGGGTGACAAGCTCACGATTCGCTTGATTTCGTGCGACAACGTCTGGTGCGTTTTCCGCAGTCCTTCTTTAAGCTTCTGAAAGAGTCCCATGAGCTTGGTGTGAGGGTGAGTTCCCTGAAAATGTCCTCGGTTACTCTGGCTTTGCGGTTCGGGCCGGGCGCATTAAATCTTGCTTGATCCGATCCAGGATCCCGTTGACGAAGCGACCGCTGTCCTCGGTGCTGAATCGTTTCGAGATGTCAACCGCCTCGTTGATACTGACCACCGGGGGGATGTCGTCCCGGTGAAGCATTTCGAAAATCGCAAGCCGAAGGACATTCCGGTCGACCACAGCCATTCGATTGATGTCCCAATTGCGGGCATGCTTCTTGATCAGCTCATCGATGGTCTCTCGGTGTTCCAGGACCCCCCCGATCAGGGGGTCGGCAAAGAGACGAACCGACGATTGTTGAATCGTAGGGGCCTCGATTTCAGGTGAGGGTGTTTCTGGTGGCGGGGTGGTCTCGGTCGCTTGGGGGGGGGCAACGGCGGTCTGAGCCGTTCCTTGAGAATGCCAGAAACGTTCCAACGCCTCCTCCAAATGACTCGGGGGATTGAGGTCGTGTTGGAACAGAAACTGGACTGCTTTTTCTCTGGCTTCCCGACGAGGGCGCATGGGTTATTTGGCTGGCTCTTGAACTCCCTGAAACGACCCGAAACACCGGACTCGGTAGGCGATGTCGATGGCTGCCTTGGGGATCATCCTATCGGCCCCCGGGCCTAGGACCCGGTTTGCCGCTTGTTGTTCTCCTCAATACTGAGGGATGTCTGGGTCGATTTCCTCCGACCACGCTAAAATCCCGCCCTTGACGCTTTTGACGTATTTAAAGCCCTGCTCGCGAAGGAACTTGAGCGCCTTCATCGAGCGGACGCCGCTCTTGCAGTGAAGGTAGTATGTTTGGTTGGGATCCAATTCGGTGAACCGCTGGGGAAGGGCACTCAAGGGGACTTGAGGCACACCTTCGATGTGGGCGATTTCATATTCATCGGGTTCTCGAACGTCCACCACTTTGATGTTGAGGGACGGATCATCGAGCGCCTTCTTCATCGTCTCCACCGTGACCTCATCGGCGCTGGTGTCTTCCGTCTCGGATTCCTCGGGCACGCCGCAAAACTGTTGGTAGTCGATCAGCTCGGTCACCGTGGGATTGTCTCCACAGACCGGGCACTTCGGGTCTCGACGCAGTTTGAGCTCACGAAAGCTCATATCGAGCGCGCTGTAGAGAAGGAGTCGCCCAGTCAAGGGAGATCCTTGTCCCAGCGCGAGCTTGATGATTTCGGTGGCTTGAATGCATCCAATGATCCCAGGGAGGACCCCCAGGACGCCGCCTTCGGCACAGCTTGGCACCATCCCGGGAGGAGGCGGTTCGGGGTAGAGGCAACGATAGCAAGGGCCCCCGAGTTCGGGGGCGAAGACGCTTGCCTGACCTTCAAAGCGAAAAATCGATCCGTAGACATTTGGCTTCTTCAGCAGCACACAGGCGTCGTTGGTCAGGTAGCGGGTTGGAAAGTTGTCCGTCCCATCGACCACAATGTCGTAGGGGGCGATAATGTCCATCGCGTTGTCACTGGTCAGCGCCACATTGTGAAGCTCGATGTCGACGCCGGGATTGATCTGCTGAAGCGTCTCACGAGCCGATTCCCCTTTGGGGGTTCCGACATCCCGGGTGCCATGAAGGATCTGCCGCTGCAAATTGGAAAAATCAACGACGTCGAAATCGACGAGCCCCAACTTTCCGATTCCGGCTGCCGCAAGATACATGGCGATGGGGGACCCGAGTCCGCCCGCCCCAATACAGAGCACGGAGGTCGAGCAGATCTTTTTCTGCCCCTCGAGCCCAACCTCGGGGAGGATAAGATGCCGGGAGTAGCGTTTAATCTCGTCGTTCGATAGTTCCATAGTCACCAGTCAATCAGGGGGGGATGCTAGTGGCGCCCTCAAGGAAATCAAGCTAGCAACGCAAGTTTTCCCTGAGAACGACCCGTTCAGAGCGATGGCGTCTGTCAGTGGCGGCCGCGCTCCTGAGGGGAGGATGCCAGTGAAATGGTTTTGATTCTGCTTGTGCTGGGTTTGGCTTCAGCAAAAAATGGGGGGAAGGAAGGGCAACGAGTTGCCCTCCCCGCCAACGGCTATTGACCCGATGCAAATCGAAAGCCTGAAACTATTCTGCGACCTGAGTGAGACCGAGAGTTTCACCAAGACCGCGCAGATTAACCAGATCACTCAATCGGCCGTTAGCCAGCAGATGGGGTCGCTGGAACGCCACTTCAAAACGCTCCTGATTGAGCGCAGCAAGAAGCGATTCCGGCTGACCCAGGAGGGCCGGCTTCTTTATGACTACAGTAAGCAGATCATTCAAACCTATGATTCGCTCAACAACCGCCTTCAGGAAATCAAGGAAATCGTCTCGGGCACCATTCGACTGTCGACCATCTACAGTGTTGGCCTCCATGAACTGCCGCCCTATATCAAGGCCTATTTGAAGCAGCATCCCACCGTCAACGTTCACGTGGAATACCGGAGGTCGAATCAGGTTTACGAGGACGTCCTGGGCAACCTGGTCGATATCGGATTGGTGGCCTACCCAAGTAAGGAATCGCGGTTATCAGTCGAATCCATTTGCGACGATCGGCTGGTCTTGATCTGTCATCCCGACCGAGTCAGTCCGGAAAAGCAGTCCCTTACGCTGAAGGAAATCAACGGTGAACGATTCATCGGGTTTGAACCGGACATTCCGACCCGGAAGGGGGTGGATCGGATTCTCAATGACCATGATGTCCAGGTTTCCATGGTGATGGAGTTCGACAATATTGAAACGGTCAAGCGGGCGGTGGAAATCAACGCGGGGGTGTCGATTGTGCCACAGAGCACCGTGACCCAAGAGGTGGCCATGAAAACGCTGGTTCAGCTCGAAATCGAGGACGGGATCTTTTATCGGCCCTTGGCGGTGATCTATCGAAAGAATAAGGTCTTGTCGCCGGCAATGAAGCAGTTCGTTGAGATTTTAAAGACAGTATGATTGAGCGGGTCAAGAAATGGGGAGGGGGTTGCAGCGAATGAAAGTGGGAATCGTAGGGGCCTCTGG
>DEAY01000333.1:8650-21532 GCA_002348345.1 Verrucomicrobia bacterium UBA2970 | reverse complement strand
TAAGCCCTGGACGGGGAGGCATCAATGATTTTGACGGTTCCGTAGAAGATCCTCCTTGCTATCCGCTCGTTCATATCCGATTGGCTCCTCATAAAAAACTCACTCTCTTACAGACTCTATGGTAGACTCGTCAGGGTTGGGATCACTAAAGTTCCCCGCCCAAGTCGATTATGAGATCTTTCCCCGATTCCCTCTTTGCGATTGTTCTCGCCCTCCTCAGTGTCATGACGGTTTCCGCTCAGCCGCAGTCGCCGAACTTCGTCGTCGTATTCTGTGACGACCTTGGTTACGGGGATCTCGGAGCCTTCGGAAACCCCTCCATTCGCACCCCCAATCTAGACCGAATGGCCCACGAGGGACAACGCTGGACCAGCTTTTACGTCGGGGCAAGCGTCTGCACCCCCAGCCGTGCCGCCCTCTTGACCGGGCGCCTGCCCATTCGCAACGGGATGATGTCCGCCAAACGCCGTGTCCTCTTTCCCGATTCAAGCGGAGGACTCCCGAAATCAGAAAAAACCATCGCTGAACTCCTGAAAACCAAGGGCTATGCCACAGCAGCCGTCGGCAAATGGCATCTCGGTCATCTCGAAGCCCATCTGCCCGTCAATCACGGTTTCGATTCCTACTGGGGCATTCCCTATTCCAATGACATGGACGCTCAAAGAGGCTTTCCCAACTATCGCCGCAAGGCCGAGGAGGACCCCCACTACTTTGCCCCGGTCGAACAGTACCAGGTGCCCATCATTCACAACACCACCATCGTCGAACGCCCCGCCAACCAACACACCCTCACGCAACGATACACTGACAAGGCGATCGAGTTCATCCAGCGCCACCACGAGCAGCCCTTCTTTGTCTATCTGGCTCACAGCCTTCCCCATATTCCGCTCTACGCCGGCAAGAATCACCTTGGCAAGAGCCGGCGGGGAATCTTCGGGGATGTCATCGAGGAAATCGACGCCGGTGTTGGGCAAATCATGGAGATTTTGGAGGATCTCGAAATCGATGATAACACCCTCGTGGTCTTCACTTCAGACAATGGACCTTGGTTGCCGTTTCGAACCCATGGCGGTTCGGCGGGACTCCTCCGCGAGGGGAAAGGATCCACCTTTGAAGGGGGCATGCGGGAACCCACCTTGTTCTGGTGGCCCGGCAAGATCAAGCCAGGCGTGCAGATGGAAATGGGAACGACAATGGACCTCTTGCCAACCTTCTGCGCCCTCGCCGGGGTCGCCGCCCCAAACGACCGGACGCTCGACGGTTACGATATTTCCTCCCTGCTTTTCGGGGCTCGCGAGCAAGGCAAGCGAAAGCATGTCTTCTACTGGCGCTCCGAGGAGCTTTACGCCCTCCGAGAGGGGCCTTGGAAACTCCACTTCATTACCGAAGGGTGTTATGGCCTGGGCCCCAAGCGAACGGTCCACGAGACCCCCGAACTTTACCATCTCGAGCACGATCCTTCCGAAAAGTACAATGTCGCCCACCTTCACCCGGACGTGGTGACCCGCCTCATCAAATCCGCGGAGCACCACAAAGCAGGCATCAACAAGATGGAGGATCAACTGGCGGGAAGGATTCCCACCCCGTAGTCCAGGCGGTTCCGGGACCACACTGCCCCCTCACCTGACGATCTGAAATCAAACTGGTGGAACCGAGGAAACGCTCCGGAGCCTCTTCTCCGGAGGAAAGTCGCTGACTCGGTCCCCGAAGGCCATGCGCAAACGAGGGTAGGTTCCGCTGGCACCCTCGATGGTGGATCTCAATGGCGCTCCGCCCAAGCCGGCAATGTCCCGATCGAGATGTCGAACACGGGCACGGCGAGGTAGTAGGTGATCAGTGTCACCAACACCACGCTGATCAGGTTCAACCCGAACCCCGCCCTCACCATCTGGGGGACGCTCACGTGCCCCCCCCCGAAAACAATGGCGTTGGGCGGGGTCGCGACCGGCAACATAAAGGCACACGACGCGCTGATGGCGGCGGGAATCATCAGCAGGAGAGGATGAAGGCCCAGTGCCGGAGCCAGGGCTCCGCCGAGAATGGGCATCATGATCGCCGCCGTGGCCACATTGGAAGTTAGTTCGGTCACGAAAGTCAGAAGAAGGGCAATGCACGCGATCACAAGAATCGGCGGTAACCCTTCCAGGGCGGTTAACTGTTCCCCAACCCATTTCACCAGCCCGGACTGATCAAACCCAGCGGCGAGCGCCAATCCTCCCCCAAACAGCAAGAGGATGTCCCAAGGGATCCGCTTCGCCCATGCCCAGTCCAAGGCAAACTCCTGCTTTTTGAGATCGACGGGGAGCACAAACAAGACAACCGCGCTAACCATCGCGATCGTTCCGTTGTGAATGCCACCAGCCTCCGGAAACCATCGCGCCCATCCCGGCACCACGAACGCTCCCAGGTCGATATCGCTCTTGAAGATCCAAGCGACGGCTGTCACCAACCATACCGTCAGCACCGTCCGTTCGCCCCGGTTCATCCGTCCCAGCGCACGCAAGCGGTCCTCAATGACCCGCCCAACACCCGCCATCGATAGCGCTTCAAAGCGAAACAGGACCCGGGTCAGCAACAGCCAAGTGACGGGCAGAAGGACTGCCGAAAGCGGCAATCCGACAAGCATCCACTGCAAGAAACCGATCTCACCCGCCTCGGGATACATGGCTGCCAACTGACTCAGAAAAACACCGTTGGGGGGCGTGCCGATCAGAGTGGAAATCCCGCCAATGCTGGCGGAATAGGCAATCCCCAGAAGCACGCAGACCGCAAATGAGTCAGCCCCCCTCCCTTTTGCACTCCCCTTGATCGTCTCAATCACGGCAAGGGCAATGGGAAGCATCATAACCGCGGTCGCCGTGTTGGAGATCCACATCGAGAGAAAGGCGGTCGCCAACATGAATCCTCCCACCAGATTCGCCGGGCGGGATCCGGTGAGCCGCACAACATTCAGCGCCATCCGTTCGTGAAGGTTCCACTTCTGCATCGCCATCGCGATGAAAAAGCCGCCCGCGAACAAAAAGATATTGGGATTCCCGTAGGCCGCCGACACCTCCTTGGCAGGCATCACCCCTAACAACGGGAAGAACCCCAGTGGGATGAGCGCCGTCGCGGCCAGGGGAATGGCCTCTGAGATCCACCAACAAACCATCAGAGCCGCAAGCGCCGCGGTCCGCTGCCCCTCAAGTCCCAAGCCATCCGGACTGGGACCGGCCAGGATGGAAAGGAAACAAACGGGGCCAAGAATGAGGCCAACCCGCTTTCCCGTCGAGAAGCCCGCTTTTTTTTCCTCACCCACCACTCGTCTCTTCCTTACCCTGATTTAGCAACCCCTTCATCATAGCAATCAGGGGAGGCCTGGCGTCCTCTCGTCAAGTCGACTGACATAGGCAAAAAGCGCCCCCCAGGTCTTCTGCCGGTCGTTTCCCGCTGCCGGAATGAAGCCCGCGCTTCCAAAGCGTGGTTTCCAGGTTGGAGGGCCAGGGTGATCACCGCAGCGGGATCATCCTCTGCGAGCGCCACACTCGATCGACTCCCTCCCACTTCGAGATAAGCACTCCTCGCCACCAACGCCGCAGGGGCTTCCCGCGGTCGATGCCGCCATTCGAATCGGTAAGTGCCCGCTTGCTTCACCTCGATCGCCCACCGACCGTTTCCACGGAAATTTGGCATATGCAACTGGTGCCATGGGGCATCCCCTTGATACCAATCCATCGCATTCAGGCGAACCTCCTTTGCGTGAATGGAGCCAACGACATGTCGGGACAGGAGCACTTCCTGATCCTTCAAGGAAGCCCAAAACCTCTCATCAGTATGACGCAGTGATTCAGTCACCAGCGGGTATTGCTCGATCGAAAATTGACAAAATCAACGCTCTCCGCCGCAAACCCATCGATTCGGGGAGTACGAATGTGGGGATGGCCATGACAGCTCAGCTCGTAGAAGCTCTGGTTGTCGGTCAGGATGAGGAGCACATTGGGCCTCTGGGCCAGTAACGACGAAACCCAGAAGAAAAGGATGGCGACCCAAATCGAACGCTTCATCTGCGTTCGGAGAATACCGTGGACGCCGCTACCGCCGCAAGGCAGCTTTTGCTTGATTGCCGGCTTTAAAGAGATCCGTTCTTAAGCTTACCCAGTGAAACAGTGAAGGGTCCGATGGCGTCTCTGGCGAGTCCTGGCCCTTGCAAGACCCGCCCCGTGCTTCCGCGACCATCCTCAGGCTCAACGCTTCCTTTTGAAACCAAAGACATCGGGTCGTGTCTTGAGCCATTTCTCTGCCTGGCTCGCATCGACCACCGTGAGCACCCTCTTATCCGGGTCCTCAATGACAACCGCCTTAATCTTTCCTTGCTGGAATGCCCTGAGAACGTTGGAAGCGTTCCCCAACAATCGTAAATCAGGTAAAAGCAGGGCAAACGAGAGGTCGCGCTGCCACAGCTCGAGCTTGTCGACCCCCACAGGCAGCCCGATCAGACTGACCACGAGTTTGCAGTCCGGATGAACTTCCATGAGCGAGTCCAGCGAGGAGGGCTCCATCAGGAAACTCAGTGGCGTCGAGGTATCGGGCGGAAATACGGCTCGCTCTGGATGATCTCGATACTCGGGCTTGATCTCAGGATAGACAAGTTCGACCGTTGAAGCTTCCCCGATCCCCATCCTGATACCCTCGATCCCCGCTTCCTCGAATCGTCGAACTCTCTTGGATTGCCCCCCATCCCGGACAAATGGATTGGAGAGAACCAGAAGTCGTTCAGGAGGATGATGATCGGCAAGATACCGTCCCAATTCAGCCAGGGCCTCCCGTCGGGCACCGAGCGCCTCATCCCATTCAGGGGCGCCTGAAAAAAAGGACCGCCAAACGACTAATGCCCCGACCGCAAGGAGCGCAGCCGTCAACCAAGGCCTGGCCTTGTTCATTGATCAAAATAGCTGGGAACGGTATCCGCCCCCACCAATGCCTCGATTCCGAGATCCGCCAGACGCTGATCAGAGATGCCCTCGACATGTCCGTCCGCGAACCAGATATCCGACTTGTTCCCATGGCGGGCATGCACCTCCTCCTCTTCCTCCTTGTGGAAGGAGTGGAATTGCTCGCCGCCGATCCCCATCCGCCCGTTGCTGGTCGTGTCCGAGTAGTGGGTATAGTCCACGGGTCGTCGAATGTTGTTGAAGTTGACGAATTCACCAAACTCTCCCCGCCGAACTTCTGCCGGCGGGTCCGCCCAAACCCCGTAGGTTCGCAGAAAACCTTCGAACACCTTGGGAGGATACGAAGGGCACAGAAAGATCTTTGATTGGCCAAGGTTTTGGTTGGTGCTGATGATCCCGCCCCAGGCGAACGAGGGTTGAAAGAGATCCTCGACCTGCATCTGGCCTTCATGATCATCCACGTAGAGCAAGGTCGAGAGGCCCACTTGTTTCAAGTTTCCCACACACTGGGTCTGCTTCGCTTTCGCCTTGGCCTTTGATAAGGCCGGCAAGAGCATGCCCGCCAAGATCGCAATGATCGCGATGACCACCAGAAGCTCAATCAGAGTAAACCCGCCTGACACAGCCGCCGCTCGAGCCGGCCTTTCCTCCGGATCAATCATTCGAAACCAATTGTGCACAGCCCGCATCCTAGGCACTGGAGTAGCCTTGTCAAACTTCGGAGCAGGCTAAGCCTCGCCCCCCGTTTACCCCATCTCGCCTCTCCAGGAAGCGAAAGAACCCAGGCCTGATGCGGACGGCCTTTTTTTCGAATCGCCGCCCCAGCCCAATTCGGCCCCCTTTTTTGTTGCAGTCCCCTCAGAAATATTCTTTTTAGGTCTCAACCAAAGGGAATGTATTTCAATTCGACAGTCTTTCTGGGCTTTCTCATCGCCTTTCTTCTGGTCTATAGCCTTTGCCGCCACTCCCTTGTCCTCCGCAATCGAATGATTGTTCTGGCTAGCTATTTCTTTTACGGCTGGTGGGATTGGCGGTTTACCGGCCTTCTCCTCCTATCCAGTCTCGTCGACTTCTACGCCGGTTCGGCGATGGGCAACGCCTCCCCCAAAGGCAAACGCCGACTCCTGGGCGTGAGTTTGGCTGTTAATCTCGGAGCCCTTGGATGCTTCAAGTACTACAACTTCTTCATCGAGAACGTCCAACAAGGTCTTCGCATACTGGAGTTCGAACCCAACCTGCCAGTGCTCCAGGTGATTCTCCCTGTCGGGATCTCCTTCTATACCTTCCAAAGCCTGAGTTACACCATCGATGTTTATCGCGACCGCCTTCGCCCCCAGCGTGACCTCACGGCCTTTCTCGCCTACGTCTCTTTCTTCCCCCAACTGGTCGCCGGTCCGATCGAACGCGCCCCCCATCTCCTTCCGCAATTCCTCTCCCTTCGACGGATCACGAGTCGAGCGCTCCAACAGGGAACATGGCTCATCCTGTGGGGCCTGTTCAAGAAAGTGGTGGTTGCGGACAATCTGGCTCCCTTGGTCGATATGGTATACGCCGACCCAAGAATCGAGGGCCCCATCATCGTGGCAGCGACGATTGCCTTCGGATTTCAAATCTATTGCGACTTCTCGGGTTATAGCGACATTGCTCGGGGCATCGCGTTCCTTCTTGGCTTTGAATTAATGCTCAATTTTAATCTCCCCTATTTCGCCCGAACCCCGAGCGAGTTCTGGCGTCGCTGGCATATCAGTCTCTCGACCTGGTTTCGAGACTATCTCTATATCCCTCTGGGAGGCAATCGAGGGCCGACCTGGGTCACGAAGCGAAATCTCCTGATCACGATGCTGGTGGCCGGCCTGTGGCATGGAGCCGGGTGGAATTTCATCCTTTGGGGGGCCTGGCACGGCATCATCCTGATCGGGTTCGCCCGATACACCCCCCAGACAAGAGCTACCTCGATCGTCTCATGGGGGATGACGATGAGTTTTGTTTTTTTTGGCTGGCTCCTCTTCCGGGCACAATCGCTCGACCAAATCCAGAACTACACCATGAGTTTCTGGTATCCTGTTTTTCCCGAGTGGACGAGGAGCTACCTTGCTAACCTGGGCTTGTTCACCTTACCGATCATCACGATGCAGTGCTGGCAGTATTGGTCGGCAAATCTGACCCCCTCACTCCGGTGGCATTGGTTCCCTCGCACGATGTTTCACGGTATCATCCTCTATGGAATTGTTCTGTTTTGGGACACCCGCGGCACCCCCTTCATTTACTTTCAGTTTTAGCGGAAACGATGAAACCCCATCGAAGCCATCAATATGAAACAACGGCCCAACAGTGGGGCGTTCACTGGTTGGGCCCCGTCGTGGTGGCAACACTGCTGGGGGCCATGATGCATCTCGCTGCCCGAAACTCAGCCCTTCCCGCCCCGCGACCCACGCTCGACGTCGATCGGGGTGTGATGGTGCACCAGATCGAGGCCAGCCGGTCCCCACATAACACGAAAGTCATTCTGATTGGAGATTCCTCGTGTCTCATGAATGTCGACGCCAACGTCATGAAGCAACGGACCGGGAATTCGACTCTGAACCTTGGCACTTTGAGTTTTCTCAACCTCGAATGCTTCAGCCAGTTGCTCCGGCAATCCCTTGAATCGGCCGCCACGCCACCGAACGTCATCGTCCTTCTCGTCCACCCTGAATTCGTCCGGAGAAAATCGCCCTCAACCCACCACGTCGGCGCATTCAAGGCCGTGCAAAACGGATTCGACTACTACTACGGGACAAGCCCCCGCACCGATCCTCGCTGGTGGTTGGGGGCCCACATCGTCGAAAACCGCCTTCTGGCTCGGTTGCCCATCCCCCTCACCGGTGCCTTTCGGGAGTATTATGGATTCTCGACGGAATTGCTCTCGTTCATGACCCAACACAAGGGGTCCGCGGTCGACCCCCGAGAGCTGAACGCCACCGACCTCCGAGGCAGTAGCGACTACCGGGTTGCCGAGCGTCATCAACGAGAGGCCAAGTTCTTCAACCAGATAATTCCCCCGTCAACACAACTTTTCATCGGCTTGAGCCCGATTCCATCGTCCTTTCCCGAGGCTCCCTTCCAAGGTCATTACGATCGCCTTCTGGAGGAATGGTCGACCCTGTTCCCAAAGGGCATCCCCTTAAAACAATTGCCGGCGACACTTGACGACTCCGAATTCGCCACCAAGACTCACCTCCGACCGTCAGCCGTGCCCCCCTATACGGATACCTTGGGCCGATTGCTGAGCGTGGAGTAGGATCGGCTTTCGGACCTGACCTACGGACCTGACCTACGGACCTGAAAATGAAGTTGAGATCAATGTGAATTCCCTCGGGCAATACTGGACTTGGATGTTCCTGGGCCTCGGGTTGGTGCCCCAGGCCCTCCACGCTCAACCCCTGGCTGCCGAAATCAGCGCAACCCGACCGGGTCAAATCGAGATTCGACTTCCCCCGAGCCCCGGGCAATGGCTCCATATCGAGTCCAGCCACGATCTCCATACTTGGAAGATCACAGAAGGTCCGGTTCCGCATCTCCCGAAAGTTACCCTCACCACGGCATCCAAACCATTCGGGTTTTTCCGGATCCGGACCCGCTCTGAATTGCGCCCCCCCTATACGGTCGCCGTCATTGGAGATTCCACCGCCTCCGGTGTCATTCGTGAGGGGACCGTGGTTTCCGGCGGTTGGGCGGAAGGACTCAAGGCATTCACCGGGCCCGACACACGCATACTTAACGCGGCGGAACCCGGGCTCAGCACCAAAAATGCCCTCGGAGAGCGCCGAGCCCGTCTGGCCATCATCGAGCGGACTCGGCCCGCCTTTGTCTTGATTCAGTTCGGTCAGATCGACCAGTTTTCGAAACCTGAGGAGAACAAGAGCACCACGCTCTCCGAATTCCAAGATAATCTCGAGACCATGGTCTCAATCATTCGATCGTGGAACGGCACCCCAATTCTCGTGACGCCCCTCCCTTGGCGAGTCTTCAGACCAGACGGAAGCATTTCAACAACCCTTCGCGACCGTAGCGATGCCATGCTGGAACTGAGCGACCGGCTTGGCATTTACGCGATCGACTTCCATGCCATTCTCTCGGCGTTCTACCTTTCGATCCTCCCCAGTGAACGTCACACGCTCTCCGCCGTCGATCAATACCACTTTTCGGAGAAGGGGGCTGTCGTAGGGGCTGAACGGTTGATCCAGGCGTTCCCCCCGCACCTCCGCTCGCTTCTATTCGAGACAGAGCAATAGAAGGCAAATCGACTCAGGGGCGACGCAAATCTCCCACGAGATAGCGCATCCTTCTCTGCACGTTCAAGTCCTTCGCCACTCCCTCCTGCAGATCCGATTCTCCGAGCTCGAAGCGATAGCCCGGCGAACCGTCCTGCAGCAGGACAACGGTATTCAGCATCAGGCAGGCTTCAATGCCCGAAGTCGTGCTCCGAAGCACCTCCAGCATGACAGGACGGGGATCCTCCACTCCGATCAGGCCCAAAAACTCAGCCGCCCGCATTCGGACCAGGCGGTTGGCATCCCTGGCCGCCAATTTCCGGGCCCGTTGCGCCATGGGCACCGCCCGAGTCCCGTGCGAGGAACAGACGATCAGGCCCCAATACCGCACCAGCCATTCTTCGGATTCCAAGGCAACTCCGATTTCCCGTTGCGCCTCGGCGTAGGGCTTCAGACTCAGGTCAGCGGTCTTCACCAGGCGCGCAATTAATTCATGCTGGGATTGGCCAAACTCCGTGGGGTTTCCAAAGGCCCTCTGGGCCAGATCACTCTCGGGAAAGAAACTCAGATCGTTCATCGCGACAACCCGCTGATTAAGTCGCTCTCGCATCTCCAGAAGCACAGCTGAAGATTCGGGATATCGAGCAAGATTCTCAATCTCATGAGGATCACGCTCCACATCATACAAGGCTTCCACCGGCTGCGGTTCGAAGAACTGGCGTTGCACCGGCGTGAGCGCCCCGGCCTCATACCGTTGACGCCACTCTTCATAGGCCAACATAATGTAACGATAGTTATTCTGCAGTCCGTCGAAATTGAAGGGCTGATAACTGCGAACATAGGAATAGCGTCCTTTCCGAAGCACCCGAACGAAATCGTATTTCTCGTCAAACCGGTCTGCGTATCCGAAGGCTTCATCCCGGCGGGATAACGTCACCTCATTGAGGTCCGGCCCCAGGAAGGGATCGCCATCGAGAGCGAGGGGAACCTTTAAGCCCGCAAGGTGGAGCAAGGTCGGTCCAAAATCAATGAACTGGACAAATCCATTCACTCGCGATCCGATCTTGAGAGGGATGAGGTGTCGGAAGTTCTCCGGCACCCGAATCACCAAGGGCACATGAAGCCCCCGCTCCTTTCCATAGCCTTTGGTTCCCGGCAGCACGCCCCCGTGATCACCAAAATAAAAGATGAAGGTATTCTCGAGAAGGCCCTCCGCCTTCATCTGATCCACCACACTCCCGATCTGCCGATCCACCTGCCGAATCCGGTCATGATACCGGGCGTAGGTATAGCGAAAGAGCTTCGTGTCGGGGTGATAGGGTGCCAACTGGACTGAATCGGGATCGGTGTCAGTCGCCTCGTTTTCAAACACGGTCCGAGAGAAATGCAATGAACTCTCATGGGAGACGCCGAAGCTCTGCATGTGAAAGAAGGGTTGCCCCGGTTTTCGATTCCTCCAACTCGCACGGGGCGAAGATTCATCCCAAACGCCCTCGTTTTCGATCGCATTATAGTCCTTCTTCCGATTGTTGGTCGCGTAATAGCCTGCCTCCCGAAGCCAAGTCGGGAACATCTTCACGCCCTGGGGCAGTGGCACGGTGACGGCCTTCCGATGAAATTGAGTCCCGATCCGGGGCGCGTAGCATCCGGTCATGAGGGTCGTTCGGGCAACGCTACAGACCGGAGCATTCGAAAACGCATGCTCAAAGATCAGTCCTTCCTCCGCCAACGCCGCGATTCGAGGGGTGTCCGTTCCCATCTCGTCGTATAAAGAAAGGAAATGCTTGGAGTTGTCCTCCGAGATCAGCCACACAAAATTCGGGCGTTCTCCGCACCGACCCATGGCAACCACGATCACAATCCCCGCCACCATCAAGAGACCTCGGAGAGGTAACCTTCCCATTTCCAATCGACTATTCATTGATCTCATCTCCTGCACGTCCGTCGCGAATGGCCATCATCTTCCGTGTCAGCGATTCGACGACCCCGGGAAAACGCTCCGCCACATCGACCGACTCCCCTGGATCGGAGTGCAAGTCGAACAACTGGTAAGGGGCTTCAAATGGTTCCCCTCGAGGCGCTTCTCGTCCCCCCGAGCCATTCCCCAGAACCAATTTCCAGTTTCGGTCTCGAATGGCAAACATTCCCCCTGATGAGTGATGAATCACCGGCACCCCGCGGACCTGTCGCTGCCCCCTCAACATGCCGATCAGCGAAACGCTATCTTCCGCATTGCCGCGGACAACGCGCGTGTCAGCGAGGTCCGCGAAGGTCGCGTAAAGATCCGTCAAACAAATCGGCTCTGAACAGGTCGCCCCGGCAGAAACCCCATTGGGCCACCGGACCAGGAAAGGGACATGGTGTCCCCCCTCCCAAATATCCGCCTTGGTGCCTCGAAAGGGACCGTTCGCCCGATGGCGATCCTGGCGATACCCCTGGATCCCGTGATCATCAACATGATCGGGTTGATTGGAATCGTCATATCGATACATGTAAGATCCGTTGTCGGAGGTAAACACCACGAGGGTATTGCCGGCAATGCCCATCTCATCAAGGAGACTCAAAATGGAACCCACCGTCCAATCCACCTGAACGATGAAGTCCCCATACTCACCCAGATCCGTGCGACCTCGAAAACGCGGATGAGGCTGAGTCGGCTTATGAGGACCGGTCAGGGGCAGATAGAGAAAAAACGGGGCATTCTTGGTTGCCGAGACCCGAATCACATGTTCGGCCTCACGGGTCAAACGATCGAGCACCTCATCAATCACAAAATCCAGCGCCCTCGGGCCCTCTCGAACGAAATGAGGAAATCGAACCGGCGCCTGATTCAGCGTCGGCTTCATGGTGAAGCGGTCATTTCGAACATAGACATAGGGCGCCATATCGAGCGATGCGCTCACCCCAAAGTAGGAACCAAACCCGTGGTGAATCGGGCTGTCCGTGATAACACCGTCGAAATCGATTCCGGGATCCCCAGACCAGTCCTTTCTAACCACATTCTCCCCCAGGACCGGAAGCGCCATCCCCAAATGCCATTTGCCGACCGCCGCGGTCTGGTAACCCGCGGCCCGAAGCATTTCGGCGATGGTGATTTGATCATGATCTAGGAGAGGTTCACTATAGCCCCCCAAGACTCCCCGCTTTAAGCGGGACCTCCAGCAATACCGCCCGGTGACCACACCGTAGCGTGTTGGAGTACACACCCCAGAGGGAGAATGGGCATCGAAAAAAGTCATCCCCTCGCGCCCAAGACGGTCGAGATTCGGCGTGGCGATGCGGGAGTCAGGATTCAAGTGCTGAATATCCCCATACCCCATGTCGTCCGCGAGAATCAGAATCAGATTCGGCCGCTGGGCTGGCTCGCCGACAAGCATCGTCATCCCGGCAAAGACCACGGCCAGCACCCCCTTCAGCCCGCCTTCACACCGAGGCCCTTCCCTCTTCACTGAGCTTGTGGCTGACACACCGGTTCCTAGCCTCGCCATAAATCATCCCCCATCCGCCATTCTTCGCGAGCGGGTTCGCGAAGGTGGGCATTGAGGTGTGGTTTGTCGGTGATCCGCATCGCCTCGGCATCCCATTGGAAGGATTCCGAATAACGTTGGGCCAGCACTCCCAGGAGAACCATTTCGGTCAACTCCGCGGCATAATCAAACTGAGAGCCCGGCATGGGGCCCTCACCTTTGATCGCCGCA
>DEAY01000333.1:595-8331 GCA_002348345.1 Verrucomicrobia bacterium UBA2970 | reverse complement strand
CCTTTGATCGCCGCCAGCCACTCTGCCTGCGGACCGTCATCGACTCGAGGAATCGACTTGGGAACGGGACTCCCTTTAAACTCCTGCCAGGCGGAATCGGGGAGGAGTTGTGGATTGTTCGGGCGCCCCCCGGTCATCAGGGAAAGTCGATCGCCCACCATGATCATCCCAGTGGAAGGCAACTCTTTGAGGCCCCACTCCGGCCGATTCCGAGGCTTCAGCCCCCCTTCATACCAAGTCAATCTGACCGCCGGACGCCCCCCGGCTTCAGGAAACTCATATTCCACCTGCGAACGGGCGGCAATCAACCCGGCCGGCGATGCCTCACGATGACGGAGCCCAACGCTTGAGGGCATTCCGAGATCAAGCCCCCAGAACGGACCATCCAAGGTATGACAGGCCCAGTCGCCCAGTAAGCCCCCCCCAAACTCCCACCACCCCCGCCATGTTCGTGGGGCGTAAGCCTCGCTGAAGGGACGGTCCTTGGCCGGACCCAACCAAAGATCCCACTCAAATCCTTTAGGAAGTTCCTGGGCGCTGGGAGGATACTGCGGGGGACGAACGAAATAGCGACCATTGAAATTCGGGCCATTCAGCCAGGCATGCACCTCCCGAACCTGGCCCAGGACACCCGCTTGATACCATTCCTTGATCGACCGAATCCCATCCGTGGCATGGCCTTGATTTCCCATCTGGGACACCACCTTGTAATACCGCGCCGCCTTCTTGAGCGTTCTGGCCTCCCACACATTATGCACCAGGGGTTTTTCAATGTAGATGTGCTTTCCCATCTGCATCGCCGACAGGGCGGCGACGAAGTGGGTGTGGTCCGGCGTGGTGACCAGCACCGCGTCGATCTCACGTCCCATTTTATCCAACATCACCCGGAAATCCCGAAAGCGCTTGGCACTGGGGTTTTCCCTGAAACCGCGGGCCGCGCTCCGATCATCGATATCGCACAAGGCGACGATATTCTCGCCTCGGCACGCACCCCAGTTCGCCGACCCCCGACCCCCGACCCCGATGGCCGCCACATTGACTCGGCTATTGGCCGAAGCCCCCGCTCTGGCGATATTGAATTGAGGGAGCACCGCGCCGGCCGTCATCGCGGTGGTCGCTGTCCGCAAGAACCGACGTCGGGTCTGCGTCACGGGTGAGGGAGAAACGGGACGACTTGGAGACTTAGGCATGGAAAGAGGCTGCCAACAATGAGAGTCATCCGCAATCTAAACTCACCGGCCGCCCCGATCTCTGAAAAAGAATCAAAACGCCACCACACGTTTATCCTCGAGAAACTCGGGCGAAGGCGTGCGGTCATTCCATCGCTCGACTCCCCTCTTGAAACCAATGAAGGGGCGATTTCCCGTCACCGATGCCACTCTCTCACCGGGCCTCACCCATCTTCTCTATGGGGCTCGGGAACCCCTCCTATCAAGGGACGGAAGGGATCCTCAGCCAGTTGATTGATCCCATCCGAACATGGTCAACCCAGGGAGCCTCACCATCCACCGAGCGAGCTCCTGAAAGGGCTTCGCGGCAGACTCATTTGAAGTGCCTCTCAACTCCGAAAATTTGCAATTCCCGTCCGTTGACTTGACCTGGGCCTCGGTACATATTCGGCTCATGAATTGGGATATTTCACACATTCTGAGCGATTGGGACTTCGAACCTGGCGAGGCCATGGTTCGACGTTTCATCGCTAAGGATGGCGTCGAGAAGATCCAAATGAGAATCGACCTGGGCGTTTTGCAGATGAACTCAGACGGCAGACCTGACGGTAAACTGCCCTTCGGAAAAACGTCCTACTTCGACCATCTCCAGGAGAAGCTCAGGGCCTTCGAAAGCGAACACAACGGCGAGGATGCAGGCTTCGAATTGGAATCAAAAGAATGCCAGAAACTTCAACAAGAAGCGATTCAGTATCACCATCGCTACATCTGTTACTTCCAGTTGGAGGACTATGCCAATGTGGTTCGTGACACCGAACGCAATTTGGATGCGATCGCCTTTGCATCACAATACAGCCCATCGGACGAAAACATCTGGAGCCTCCGCCAATTGACGCCTCAACTCTTGATGATGAGAACCCGGGCAACCGCCGCCCAATTCCTTGCCCTCGAGGAACACGGGAGCGCCATTAAAAACGTCGAGGAAGGGTTGCAACAACTCCGCGACTTCTACGAATCGGTATCCCGTCCGGACCTCGCTGAAGACAGCGGAGAATTACAGGCCCTGGCAACCTGGCTGGAGGAACTGAAAGACCAGCGCCCTCTCTCCAAACGAGAACGACTTGAGAACGAACTCAACGAAGCGATCCAACAGGAGAACTTCGAGCGGGCCGCCCAAGTCCGGGACCAAATCAAAGAGCTCGATACCTAAGCATCACCATGTCCTCTCTCAACCAACTTATCGGCCAAGAGATCAAAAAGGCAATGCTTTCCAAAGACAGCCTTCGTCTCAACACCCTCCGGATGCTCAAATCGGCAATTGGATATGCCGCAATCGACGCCAAGAAGGATGAGCTCGACGATGCATCCATCATCAAGGTCATCCAAAAGGAGGCGAAGAAACGCAGGGATGCGGAAGAACAATTCATCAAAGGCGGTCGCAAGGAACAAGCCGAACAAGAACGCCAAGAATTGGAGATCCTAGAAACCTATCTTCCGAAACCGCTCAGTCCGGAGGAATTACAAGCCGCCGTTGAAAAAGCCATCGCCGACACCGGTGCCAGCAGCAAAAAGGAAATGGGAACGGTCATCCGGGCGGTTCAAGCGACCACGGAGGGTCGCGCCGAGGGCAAGGCGATTAGTCAACTCGTCGGGAAACTCCTTTCCTGAATCAAGCTCTGGGTTCGTACTAGCCCGAGAACGTCCCATCCCCCCTCAGTGCGCCCCGAAATGGAAGGTCGCGACTCGCCCTTGAAAGCGCGCCGTCCCCTGCTGTCCGTCATCCCAGCCTCCAGGCGTAACCCAAACAAGTGATCGAGTCCCAAACTCGACTCACATCATGCTCTGAGGCAAAGCCTCTATCTCGCCTTCGCAAAAAAAAACCGGGGACCCTAAGAGGTCCCCGGTTTGCATTCCTTCAATCTTCCACGCTCTTAGCGGGCGATATAGAATTTCGCCGAACCGGAGGCATCCACCGCAAAGGGTGAACTCGCGCCGGCAACGGGAGCATAGGATCCATCCACCGTATCGGCGGCCTGCAAAGTTCCCGTGTACTCGATGCTGATGCTTCCATCCGCAGCCCGGGCAATCCCCTTGATCTCTCCGGGTTGCTGTCCGGGAATCGGAGGCAACACGATTGGAGGCAAGACCACCGGCGGTTCCACCACGGGAGGCTCCACCACCGGGGGGTCAACCACCACCGGAGGCGCAGTGGAGCCCGCATCGTTGAAGTCCCAATAGGCGATCAGCCCCTTGCTCGCCGGCAGATCCGCCGGCGACTTGCCGCCCGCAATCGCCTTGAGATCGGATTCGCTCAACGCCTTGGAGAATATCGCGAAGTCGTCAAAGATGGACAGGTCATTATTGCCGAGAGCCCCATCCGAACCGATGAACAATCCCGTTACGTCCGAAGTCAACGGGTCGGCATCGACACTATCAAGGAACAACTCACCATCGATGCGGATTTCCTTAAAATCCTTCTGCTTGGTGTAGGAATGCAAGTGCCAGTTCTCGGTCCAGAACGTATCATCCTGGTAATCCGGGAAGTCAGCAATCGCCCCATTCAGCCTCTGGTTCGGCACAGCACAGCATCCCTGGGTATCGAAGAAGATCTGGTTATTCCCCCACGGCGTATGGGCTTGAAAACCACGATTGCCACTGCCCGCCGACGCGCTGGTGATCCAAACCGATGAACTGTTCGAAACAGTGTGCTTCTTCTGCCAGAACACGACGGTCAACTCGTCGTTCGCGAAGGCGTCTTTCAGGTAATCGAATTGGGTGACCACGACCGACCCCCCGGCAGGAGTCATATCCATCCCGTAGTCGCCCGCCTCGCCGGAACGTCCTCCGCCATCCCCAGTGTAATCAGCAGCACCGGTAATCAGTCCCGGATACTCTCCGACCGAGTCCAGAGTGGGGCCTCGGTAGTCCATCACAGAAAAGGACCAGTTTCGGGTAATTCCGTTGTAACTGAGACTCGCGTTCTGGGTCGATCCCGGGGCCATGAATCCCTCCGGCCTGAAACTCACCGTCGTAATCCCGCCCGACTTCTCAACAGATGCGTTCACCGTCGCACCGTTCAAGGTCATCGAAACGGTCCCCTTATCGACGGCGTCAGTTCCGTCGGTCAACTCGACCTCAATGAGGGCATCCGGTGCCACGTTGTTCGCCCCCGGACTGGGGGAGACTTTGCTGGCATAGGTCGCTTGCCCCCCCTTGGTCTCCCGGTAGGCCTTGTTTCCATTCGCATTGGAGGTGTCATTGACGAGGATCTTCTCGCCATCGACGACCGAGAACCACTCACAGTTGGCTCCCCCTCGCCCCTCATACCAAAGAAGTCGCATCGGATAGACCCCAGCCTCCTCCACCACAAAATTGAACGTCGTGTCAGCCGCCCCACGACCCCCTTCGAAAACCCCCAGAAGCGTACCGAACTTATCAACGGGCGAGGGCCCCGAAGTCACCCGGAATCCGTCATCGCTATTGACTCCCATCGTATTGAAGCCCGCCTTGAGTTCGACATAGGCCAGAAACTCAGCCGCGATCCCATCGGTACTGTCATTGAACCCGGGGATGCCAGGAATCGGGCCGTCCGGGAACCCGGTGCTATCATTGAAATTCCCCATTGAGCCCTCGGCCTGATCGAGATTAATCAGCTCCAAATTCGTCGGCGTAATCTCGAAGGTAGTGGCGTCAAAATCACCCGCCTCGTTGAGCCACGGATTCCCGTCGGGATCGAGGAACTCACCCCGAAGCTGCTTTTCAGCACCATCACCCGTATTGCCGTGCTGGAAGGCATTGGCGATCTCAACTTGGACATCACTGATCTGGCTCACGCGGGCAACGAAACCGGGTTTGCTGGTGTCCGCGTCATCCACCTTGAAATCCGCCGATAGGAATCCGAAATTGCTCGGAGCCTTGATTTCGACAGACTCGCTGTGAGACGCGGCAGGCGTCGCGGTGTCGTTGTAGGACACGACAACGGTGAACACTTGGCCCGGACGAGGGAAGAACCCAAACGCGTGGTCGATCAGAACCTTGAAGCCTTTGCGGGTGATCGATGGGCTGATGCTCTCACCGTCCATGGTGACGCTGATTGAATCTTGATTGATGCCAACCCCAATCTCCTCAAGGGCAACATTCCAGCCGTTGAAATCGCTACTGAATGACGCCAACCGTGGTGTTAACCCGCTGGCAGGATCAGGAACAAAGGCCTCCTTCTTGATGAGCCCGAGCAAGAGCGGATCAATCTCTGCCAAGACTTCGCCGGACTGGGCTTCCGCCTCCAGGCTGACGGTAATCTTGTCATTGGCAGCCAGGCCGTCCAAGAGGTAGACTAGAGAACTACTGGCGCTGACGTGACTCCCTGCATTTCGGATGTAGGCCGAACTGGTGGACGCACCGAGAACGTTGGCCCCATTGACTTGAACCGTGGCCTTGGGATTCGCCCGGGCAACACCACTTTCGTATACCCCATTGTAAACCAGGAGGTAGTTGCCTTCTTCCTTGACGGTAATCTGCCCATTCGAGGGTCCGCTGTAAGCTCCGTCACTGACATCAGCGTTCCCCCAATCAATCGGCGTGGGGACCGGGGGATTCAAGTTGACATCATCCGTCGTTTCTTGGGCCTTGGTTGCCAGGACACCGCCTCCGAGCTTCTCAATAAACAAGGAAGCCTGCTTTCCAGGGGCGACAGTCGCAAGCCCTCCATTCCCCTTTTGCCACATTCCCACCTGGAGCTTTTGGCTCCCGGAAACCTCGATGACACCGGAGAAATGAACGGAGGCCTGGTTGTGATTGTCGGCATTTCGCATGTAGCCTTGCTCCGCCCTTCCCCCGGGCACTTCGCTACCACTCAGGGTCAACAGGATTCCGGGAGCCGCACGGGCGACCGTCGAGGCCATGGGAACGTTGGCGGTAATCAAATAAGTGCCTGAGCTCAGAGAGATCTCATGGCCGCCATCGGAATGGGTAAAGCCCGAGTCCTTGCGAACCGAAGTCCAGGATAACGGGGCAGGATCCTCTTCATCAAAATTCCGGTTGATGTTGTCATCGCCGTCATCCGGTCCTTCCGACAGGGCGGCGAAAACCGTGCGCGAACCATCCACCCTTTCCACATACATAGAGGCCGTGTTAATGGTGGCCGGCGTCGCAGACTTGGTGGTTTTTGAAACCCGCAATTCAATCACATCCCCCTCTGCCAAACCGGGAACGAGCTGCGCGATGTTATCCGTCGACTCGTTGTGGCTATTGGCATTCCGCATGTAGGAGGAGGCACTACGCGATCCCGCAACGGGTTCCCCGTTGACATAGAGCTCGGCGGCGATCGTCGCGCGGGCACTGGGATCGGTCACCGGCACCGTGGCGGCCACGAAGTAATCACCCGCCTTCTTCACGGTCAGCTTGGTCCCATCGTTGAGGTCGAAGGCAAATGCGGTCGGATCCGTGGAAGCCCCCTGATTCCAGTAGACCGGAGTAGGTGACCCGGTCGCCAGTGATGGACTCCCATCCCCAACCAGGTTCCCTTGGAGCAAGGCACCATCCTTGGGTGTCGCCTGCGCTTTGAAAGATGACAAAAGCATACCCAACGCAATTATCAAAGTGGTGATACAACGATTTTTCATTTCGAATTTGATCCGTGCATACGTTCTCTAAATGGCATTTTTGCCTACTGGGATGCGACAAATTTCTCCATTTCCTCTATTTTGGTCAAGACCAATATTGCCTTAGCAGAATCTAAAAACCCTCACACCTCTAATGTTGTAGTTGCAATAACCCCACAGCTAATTGCCCCCCAGCACGCACCTGCCGCTTCACCCCCTACATCACCCCTCTTCGGCTTTTAAAATCCTCTCATTGGTCAATATGGCCCGGTGCAGGGTCACTTGCGCAGGAGGTAGGGCTATTCTGAGCTCTCGCCCTGAGGCCACTTACCGTCACACACCCGCTGGCTTATGACGAATAGCGAAATGCACCCAGCCAGAAGCATACCTACAGCTGGGTGCACTTTCTCTGGATTGATTACCCCACCAATAAGTCCAGCGAAGGGCACACAGACTCCCCATAAAAACCACATAAATGCATCGCCGAAAGTGCCGTCCCAGTATTTTGAATTCGATGAACCAGTCGGCTCAGTTGACGGAGTTTTCTCGGGGTTTTGGGCGTAGCTTTGATGCTTACGAAAACTTCCGCGGGCTATCGCAAGTACCAATAGGACAGGGCAGCCAAAAGCTGCGACAACGATCATCGAGATAAACACAGCTGCCGAAAATGAAAGTTTGCCCTCGGGGTCAATGATGGCGAAGACAATTCCTGTCAGGACACAAAAACCTATGAGCCCATAAACTAGCTGCTTCACCAATGGATTTCTTAGCTGCCCACTCATGCACCACACACACCACAAAGCGCCAAGTCGCGCCATTACAAATCCTCACTAATTTTTCATCCATGCCACGCCCCCCCCTCTTTCCAGCTTTTAGCGTCACCAAACTTAACAATGTAGTTATGATCAGGGCACTTTTTTGAGGCCGCTTTGAATGTTAGGTCTGGGACTGTTTCTTGTTTCAGGTG
>DEAY01000333.1:0-270 GCA_002348345.1 Verrucomicrobia bacterium UBA2970 | reverse complement strand
TGTTTCAGGTGGTCGGATTTAGACTTGGGTGGAGCGGAGGCGAAGCCGAAGCGCAGCCCAAGTCTGAGAGCTCGCCTACTGCTCAATCACCCTCAGAAACTCTTTAGGCTTGTCGGCAGCTTTTTGGATTGACTTAGTCTTACCGTCGCCCTGAATCAATCTCTCATCTTTCCACTGCTCAAGGTCGTTACTGGACTGGAGCTTATCTCGAGGATACGAGAGATGGCAGGGGCTCCTCCCAACGAAGAACGCAAGATCCGGTCGGTGGAT
>DEAY01000464.1 GCA_002348345.1 Verrucomicrobia bacterium UBA2970 | reverse complement strand
GGTGAAGGTGAAGAAGGGGTTGGATAAGCATGGATTGGTTTGTGGGTCGGTGTGCGCCTGTATGGGGCCCGACCGGGATCTTCGGGGCAACGCCAAACAGCAGAGGACCGGTCTCAAGTACATGAAGACCTTGATTGATCAAATGGTCGATCTCGATTGTCCCTCCCTCATCGGACCGGTTTATTCAGCGGTGGGCCGCGCCGATGCGGTTCCGGCCAAGGAATACAGGGCACAGTGGAAGACGGTTGTAAAGAACCTGAAGGAATTGGCCGCCTACGCAGAGGAAAAAGGGCGAACGATTTGTCTCGAACCCCTCAATCGATTCGAAACGGATTTTATCAACACCTGTGATCAAGGTCTCAAGATGATCAATGATGTCGGCAGCCCCGCGTTGAAACTTCATCTGGACACGTTTCACATGAACATCGAGGAAAAGAACCAGGCCAAGGCGATCCGCAAGGCGGGCAAGGCACTGGGACATTTCCACGCCTGTGGAAGTGATCGTGGCACTCCTGGAGGAGATCATATCGATTGGAAACCCATCACCGCAGCCCTCAAGGCAATCCGCTACAAGGGGGACGTCGTCATTGAATCCTTTACGACCGATGTCAAGGTGATCGCCCGGGCGGCAGCCATCTGGCGGCGGATTGAGCCCACCCAGAATGAAATCGCCGTCAAGGGCATCAAATTCCTGAAGAAAACCCTGAAGTAAATCGTCAAAACGGAGTATCACAATGAAAAAGGTAGTTCAACTCGTTGTGGGTCTCGCGGCCCTGCCGACCCTCGCCCTCACCAGTCTGGCCGATCATCATGAAGAAGCCGGTTTCTTAAGTCTCTTTGATGGGAAATCGCTGAAGGACTGGGATGGCAATCCGAAGTTCTGGTCGGTCCAGGACGGAGCGATCACCGGAATCACCACCAAGGAGAATCCGACCAAAGGAAACACCTTCATCATCTGGAGGGGAGGCACGGTTGACGACTTCGAGCTGCGCCTTCAATTCAAAATCGTGGGAGGCAACTCGGGGATACAATACCGAAGTAAGGACCACGGCAATTGGGTCGTGGGTGGCTACCAGGGGGACTTTGAGGCCGGGAAAACCTTTTCGGGAATCCTCTATGAGGAGAGGGGGCGCGGGATTCTGGCGCAGAGAGGGCAGAAAACGGTGATCCACCCAGGGAAAGACAAGCACCGAGTAGAGGTGGTCGGGTCCATCGGCGAATCCGCGGAGATCCAGGCCGTCATCAAGGAAGAGCAATGGAATGACTATAAAATCATCGCCCGGGGCTACGAATTCACCCACGTGATCAACGGCCGAGTGACCTCGCAAGTGACTGATCTGGACCGGAAGGGGCGAACGGAGTCAGGAATCCTGGCGCTGCAACTCCACGCCGGACCGCCGATGAACGTGCAGTTCCGGAACATTCGAATCAAACCTTTCAAGGGAATCAACCTCTCCGGCAAATGGGGATTCGAGGTCGAAACCGATCAAGGAACCGGTGAGCCCCAGTTTGACCTGAAGCAGAGTGGCAACCAGGTCACGGGGACCTATGAAGGGTTGTTTGGCACCCAGAAGGTTGAAGGAACCCTTCGCGGCAATCGCCTGACCCTGATTGTCGAGGGCGATTACGAGGGCCAATCAATGGTCTCGACCTACGAGGGTAAGGTGACCGGGTTCAACTCGATCGAGGGGTCGCTGAATATCAACGACCAAATCGACGCGACCTTCACCGGAACCAAACGCTAGCCGTTGTTGCGAACCCTGAAGTCATTTGATTTGAGCTCTCTTTGGAGGGTTTTCGTCGCGGTTCTCCTGGTCCAGGCAACGGCGCTGGAGGGGGCGGAGACCAGGCGGATTGTCATCGTCGCTGGAAAACCCAGCCACGGGCCGCTCCAACATGAACACTATGCCGGGAGCATGCTGTTCAAAAAGTGTCTCGCGTCGGTGCCTGAGGTCGAGGTGGTGGTCCACAAAGGGGGTTGGCCCAAGGCACCGGATGCATTTGACCATGCCGATGCGGTCGTCTTTTTCGTCACCGGTGGCAAGGCCCACGAGGCGATTCAGGGCGGGCGGCTAACAGTCCTGAAACCGTTGATGGAGAAAGGCGTCGGTTTCGGAGCGGTCCATTATGGGGTTGAAGTGCCGGCTGAGCGGGGGGGGAAGGAGTTTCTCGAGTGGATGGGAGGTTATTTCGAAACGCATTGGTCGGTGAATCCCCACTGGGATGCGGCGTTTCAATTCATTCCCGAGCACCCCATCACCCGTGGGGTGAAACCCTTCACGATCCGGGATGAATGGTATTTCCACATGAGATTCCAACCCGGACTCAAGGGCATCACGCCGATCCTGTCGGCGGTGGCTCCAAAAGAAACCATGAAGCGGCCCGATGGACCGCACAGCGGTAATCCCGAGGTCCGAAAAGCCGTCGCGGCAGGAGAACCCCAGCATGTCGCGTGGGCCTATGAGCGACCTGATGGAGGGAGAGGGTTCGGGTTCACGGGCGCCCACAACCACTTGAACTGGGGGAATGAAAGTTTTCGGAAGGTCGTCTTGAATGC
>DEAY01000176.1:4354-9771 GCA_002348345.1 Verrucomicrobia bacterium UBA2970 | reverse complement strand
TGACGTGGTTGACCCGCGTCGGTCGGTACCAGGGCGTGTTCATGTCCCACTCCATGTCGGCGTCAAAGGTAAAGAGATCGCCATGACGGTTGAAGGCGGCGTCGTATTGATTCCGGAAGCCGACGGCATGAAGCGTCCATTCTTTTCCTGAGGGATCGGTTTGGTAGATACACCCGCCGGGTGCGGGGACGCCCTTCATGAACCCATTGCCGTAGGCCCGGGGGAGAAGGAGGTCCTCGTCCCAGACCTGAGGGACGCGAGAACGGACCACAGGGGTCAGCTTTGTTTGGTTGCCGACCACGATGTAGAGCGATTTGCCGTCGGGAGCTGGAACGATGGCGTGCGGTCCATGCTCACCGCCGCCCTCCAGGGACCGAAGGAGTTGGACGTCATCAAACTGGTCATCCCCGTCCCGATCGAAAACTCGATAGAGCCCGCGACCCTGGAAAGCTCCCTGGTTGGCGACCATCACATAGAGGCTGTCAAACGCATAGAGCAGTCCTTGGGCCTGGCCGATCTGGATGTCGAGCGACTCCACCAACGTTGCGCTCGGATCCCCGTTCCAATCCGAGGGGGTCACTCGATACAGGCCTCCATACTGGTCGGAGACGATGAGTCTGCCCTTGGGGTCAACCGTCATCGCGACCCAGGAGCCCTGTTGATCCTTCGGAACCGAGTAGAGTAGTTCAACCTTGAACCCGTCGGCAACGTGAAGCGAGTCGACGGGAGTGGCCTGAGGTGCTACCGCTGCACTGCGACAGATTGGTGCCAGTCCTGCCAGAAGGGCGAGGAGTGACAAGGATGACTTCAAGGAAGCGGTGAAACCGATCGACGGAAGGAGCATGATTCTTGTTATGTTAGGGTTGAAACTTGATGGTGATGATGGAGCCGAATGGAAAGTGCTTCAACTTCAGAATCCTGGTTTGAGCGAGTAGGGAGCGGGGAATGAAAGCCCTTTTTTGCGATCCTATCCCAGGGTTTGTTGATTGGATTTGCGGTTCCTCCCCAAAGGGCGTCAGGTGCGGGTTCGTCAACTTTTTTTTCCCCGAAGAAGGCCTTGTTCGCCCTAAATCCCTCAGCCCCAGGGAGCAGCAAATATCATTTTATTTTATCAGAAAATTCACTTGCTGCCACAAGGGCTTGTGGTACGTTGTTTTACCTATCCAATAGATAGGGGTTTCTTAGTAACGCACCCTTGGGTAGGTGACGTTGTATTTGGCCATTCCGGCCGTTGTTTTTGTTGTATCTCGCACCGGAGAGCTGTGCTCTGTTCTCAGGGCTATTGTTGTCTCCACTGGTTCTGAAAACGACGAGATTTTTGACCGACTGACACTGATTCTTGACTGAATAGAAAGGTATTTGATGATAGACACTCGCGACCAGTCAATGACCGCTTCCCCTTCCAAATCACGCCGACGCCGATCGACTCCGAAAGGAGGGCCAAAGGTGAGGAATGTTTCCCCAAAGAAGCGTGCGAAGAAGTTGCCCATTGACCGAGTGTTCAGCAGGGCGGGCGAGAATCCCTATGAGGCGATTTCTTGGGACCAGCGGAGCGCGGAGATCACGGATGAGTCGGGAAACATGATCTTCAAGCAAGACAAGGTGGAGGTGCCGGAGTCGTGGTCACTCTTGGCGACGAAGGTGGTGGTGTCGAAGTACTTTTACGGCGAGCAAGGGACCTCCGAGCGCGAACATTCGGTGCGCCAACTCATCCATCGGGTGTGTCGGACGATTGCCGATTGGGGCGTCCGGGATGGATATTTCAGCAAGAAGGACGGTGAGGTGTTTTACGAGGAGTTGTCCTGGCTTTGCCTCAATCAATATGGCGCGTTCAACTCTCCGGTTTGGTTTAACGTTGGCTTGTACCACGAGTATGGAGTCGGCAAAGACTCGGCACGCGGGAACTGGTTCTACAACCGGAGCAAGGCTCGAACGGAGCGGGCCCCCACTCAATACGAGTATCCTCAATGCTCGGCCTGCTTCATCCAATCGGTCGAAGACAACATGGAGGATATCATGCGCTTAGCCTACAGCGAGGCGATGCTCTTCAAATACGGCTCGGGGACGGGGACGGATTTGAGTCCAATCCGATCGAGCAAGGAGAAACTGAGCGGAGGCGGGCGTCCCAGTGGTCCGATGTCGTTTCTCAAGGTCTATGACCAGGTTGCCAATGTGGTGAAGTCAGGCGGAAAGACGCGTCGGGCGGCCAAGATGAACACGCTGAGAGATTGGCACGGTGATATTGAGGAGTTCATTGATGCCAAGCAGGTCGAGGAGCAGAAAGCATGGGCTCTCATTGAGCAGGGTTATGATGGGTCTTACAATGGTGATGCCTATGGAAGTGTGATGTATCAGAATGAGAATCTCTCGGTTCGAGCGAGCGATGAGTTCATGCAGTCTGCCTTAGACAAGAAAGCCTGGTGGACCCGCTTGGTGACCCAGGATGGGGAAAAGCTCGAGAAGAAGGATGCGGCTACGTTGCTTCGAAAAATTGCCGAAGGCACGCATATCTGCGGTGATCCTGGCATTCAATACGACGGGGCGATCCAAAAGTGGCATACCTGCAAGAGCACCGAACCGATCCATTCGACCAACCCCTGCTCAGAGTATGTTTTCCTGAATAATACCGCCTGTAATTTGGCGTCTCTGAACCTCATGAAGTTCAAGGAGCCCGACGGGAAATTCGATTTTGAGCGGTTCAAGGCGGCGGTCCGGGTCTTTATTACCGCGCAAGAGATCGTGATTGACAATGCCAGTTATCCCACACCGGAGATTGCAGAGAATTCACACATCTTCCGTACCTTGGGGCTGGGCTACGCGAATTTGGGATCCCTGATTATGAGTTATGGGTTGTCATACGATTCCGACGAGGCCCGCTCACTGGCCGGGTCCATTACGTCGATCATGACCGGTCATGCCTATGAACAATCTTCCGCGCTGGCAGGGACAATGGGAGCCTTTAAAGGGTATCACGATGCCCGCTGCTCAGGCGTGAGCAAGCCGTTGGCGAAGAACAATGTGGATTCCATGTTGGAAGTGATGGGGCGGCACCGCGATGCGGTGGAAGAGATCGTTGACAGTCAGGAATTTGATTATCTCAAGGACGAGGCGCGTGCCTGTTGGGAGCGGGCGGTGGAGGCCGGGAAGGCGCAGGGTTATCGTAACGCACAGGTGACTGTTTTGGCGCCGACCGGCACGATTGCGTTCCTCATGGATTGCGACACGACCGGCATTGAACCGGACATCGCCCTGGTGAAATACAAACTGTTGGCCGGAGGGGGGATGCTGAAGATAGTCAATCGAACCGTTCCGGAAGCCTTGGACCGGTTGGGGTATGATGCGGCGGCCATTGAGAAGATTGTGGCTCACATCGAGGAGCACGATACCATCGAGGATGTTGAGGTGGACGGGGCGCTGGTTTCAAGTGGTCTCAAGGAGGAACACGTGAGTGTTTTTGATTGTGCCTTCAAGCCCTTCAAGGGGAGTCGAAGCATCCACTATCTGGCGCATCTCAAGATGATGGCGGCTGCCCAGCCCTTCATCAGTGGAGCAATTTCCAAGACCGTGAACTTGCCCAACGAGTGTTCCGTCGAGGATATTCAGGATGCCTACGTGCAAGCCTGGAGGTTGGGGCTCAAGTGCGTGGCGATCTACCGCGATGGTTCAAAACGGTCGCAGCCCCTCAACACGGCCAAGACCGGCGAAGACAAGGCCAGTGGAGGGAGCACGGTCGGGAAGCAGGAGCTCACCGAGCAGATTGCCAAGCTCCAGGAACAGGTGGAGGTTCTCGAGAAATCCTCCAGCCAGCCCTTACGCCGTCGTTTGCCGGGAACGAGAACGGCGATGACCCATAAGTTTGATATCGCCGGCCATGAGGGTTATCTCACGGTTGGCTTGTTCGAGGACGGGTCGCCAGGTGAGCTATTTGTCACGATGGCCAAGGAGGGTTCCACCATCGGAGGGTTGATGGACAGCATCGGGACCCTCACCAGCATGGCGCTTCAATATGGCGTGCCGCTTTCGGCTCTGGTGAAAAAGTTTGCCTATCAACGATTTGAGCCGTCCGGTTTCACCAAGAATCCTGACATTCGAAATGCAACGTCGATCACCGACTATGTGTTTCGTTGGATGGCGTGCCAATTCATCGAAGGATACCGGGAACAGAACAGCCCTCAAGGTGCCCAACCGGAGTTGGCGATTCCGGGACTGGAGGCTGAAGAGAAGCGGCGTGTGAATCGGCCGGTGGCGGTGCTGCCACTGGCCGACGAGACGGAGATCATTGAGAAAAGCAATCGAGCGCAGGAAGTGGCCCACTCTGCAGTGGACCGGCACGGTGACAAGCCGATTGAATCCTTGAGCGATGCGATTGCCCATTTTCAGTCGGATGCGCCCACCTGTCCCAATTGCGGGCATGTGGCCGTCAGAAACGGGGCCTGCTACAAATGCTTGAATTGCGGGGAAAGTCTAGGGTGTTCCTAGACATGGGAATCAGATGAGTGACCAGAGGCAGCGGGACTCCATAGGGGTCCCGCTCTTTTGGGAGTGGCTCTGATGTTGCCTCTGCCGAGAACGGAATCGGACGAAGCAAGGCCGAAGGGGCCCTCTTGGAGGAAGGTCCCTCGCCATCGGCTGGACGAGTTTTTTCCCTAGGCTTGGGTGTAAAGTTTCCCGCCCGTCTCGGCAAACTCCTTCGACTTCTCTTGCAGGCCGCTTTCAAGCGCCGTCTCGGCGCTGATGCCTCGTTCCAAGGCATAGCGTCGGACATCTTCGGTGATTTTCATCGAACAAAAATGCGGCCCGCACATGCTGCAGAAATGAGCGCTTTTCGCGCCCTCCTGGGGAAGCGTCTCGTCGTGAAACTCCCGGGCCCGTTCCGGATCGAGTCCAAGATTGAACTGGTCCTCCCAGCGGAATTCGAAGCGTGCTTTGCTGAGCGCGTTGTCCCGGTACTGGGCCCCGGGGTGGCCTTTCGCTAGATCGGCGGCATGGGCGGCGATCTTGTAGGTGATGACGCCTTCCTTGACGTCTTGTTTATTGGGAAGGCCGAGATGTTCCTTAGGGGTGACGTAGCAGAGCATCGCGCAGCCATACCAACCAATCATCGCCGCCCCGATGCCACTGGTGATGTGATCGTAGCCGGGAGCGATATCCGTGGTGAGGGGGCCGAGCGTGTAGAACGGCGCCTCACCGCACCAATCCAACTGCTTGTCCATGTTCTCCTGAATCATGTGCATCGGGACGTGTCCCGGGCCTTCATTCATGACCTGGACTCCGTGGTCCCAGGCACGCCGGGTGAGATCGCCTTGAACCTTCAGTTCCGCAAACTGTGCTTCGTCGTTGGCATCCGCGATGGAACCGGGCCGGAGGCCGTCCCCGATCGAGAAACTGATATCGTAGCGAGCCATGATTTCGCAGAT
>DEAY01000176.1:0-3958 GCA_002348345.1 Verrucomicrobia bacterium UBA2970 | reverse complement strand
CCTCCCCGGGAAACGATTCCCGTCGCCCGCTGAGCCGTCAGGGGAACGAAGCGGAGGAGCACCCCCGCGTGGATCGTGAAGTAGTCGACCCCTTGTTCCGCTTGCTCGATGAGGGTGTCCCGAAAAATCTCCCAGGTGAGTTCCTCCGCCTTGCCGTTTACTTTTTCCAGGGCCTGATAAATGGGTACGGTTCCGATCGGAACGGGCGAGTTGCGGATAATCCATTCCCGGGTGGCGTGAATATTCTTTCCGGTTGAGAGATCCATGACGGTGTCGGCGCCCCATTTCGTGGCCCAACGCATCTTCTCGACCTCCTCGTCGATGCTGGAAGCCACCGCAGAGTTTCCAATGTTGGCGTTGATTTTCACCAAGAAGTTGCGCCCGATAATCATGGGCTCCGATTCAGGGTGGTTGATATTCGAGGGAATGATCGCTCGTCCCCGCGCCACTTCGTCGCGAACGAATTCTGGGGTGATTTCTTCGGGAATCTGAGCCCCCCAAGGTTGACCCGAATGCTGTTGGTGGAGGTCATTTCGCAGACTGGAATGGCCTTTTCCATGGCGCCGAGCCGCCTCGCGCCCGAGGTTCTCGCGGATGGCAATGAACTCCATTTCAGGAGTGACGATTCCCTGGCGGGCATACCAGAGCTGGGTGACCGGGTGGCCCTTCGAAGCTCGAAGAGGCTTCCGTTGAAGTCCGGGAAACAGTCGAAGGCGATCTTCTGGTTTCTTCGTGCCGGCTAATTCAGCGTGCTGACTGGAAAGGTAGCCGTCATCCTCGGGTTTGACCGTTCGCCCTGGGTATTCTTCAACGTCCTCTCGGGACAGGATCCAAGGGCGCCGCAACGCCGGGAGTCCCTGCTCGACGTCGCCGTCGAATTGGGGATCCCCCCAGGGCCCGCTTGTATCATACACCCGGACCGGTTCATTCGGGGTGAGGTCTCCGTTGAACGCCTTGGTCGGCGCCAAGCTGATCTCCCTGAAAGAAACCCTCAGATCGGGGTGATGCTTCCCGCTCACGTAGACCCTTTTTGAGTTAGGCAGCGGGTCCGAGCTGTTGGGTTGGACGTCCTCTTTGGATGCGATCATGGTTTGCCTTTTTTTGACTTGGCAGCGGGAAGTTCGGGGAGGGATCCCCAAGGTTTCCTACGCCAGCATTATCTGGATCAGGTGAAAGGGTCTTTCAGGTTGCCTCCGGAAACTCTCAGCCGTGTTACCGAAAACACCTCGGAACATTGGGCTCCCCGTTTCCTGGAAAATAGAACGAGGAGGGAGGGGCGTCAAGTGTTCGGCCTTGAGGACGAGCTAAGAAGGCGTTTGGGGGGCATTTTCGATCCGACTCGATGGCGGACCCGCCCTCCAGTGGTCCATTTCCGCATCGCCTTTTTCCGGGATCGGTTTAGGTTACGGGGATGCGAGCCGTTGGGTTGCTTTTCTTGATCGGATCGGTTTGGGTGTCGCTCATGGGACAAGAAGAGGTTGTTCGGCTGTATCCAGGGAAGGCACCGGGCTCGGAGCATTGGACGCATCGAGAAGCCGAGAACACAAGCAACCTGTGGAAGACCCGGGTCGTCTACAACGTGGCTGATCCGACCCTGACGGTGTTCCGTCCCAAGCCTGAAGACTCCGTTGGAACGGGGGTGATTATCTGTCCAGGGGGGGCTTTTTTCGCCCTGTCGATCGATAGTGAGGGATTCGATGTGGCACGCTGGTTAGTCGAGAAGGGGATCACTTGCTTTGTGCTGAAGTATCGATTGGTGGAATGCCGGACGAAGGATCCGACGCGGGAGGTGGGACAGCGCGGCCCGCTGGATGAGGTTGTGGCTCCGATCGTCAAGTTGGCCTTGGGGGATGGACTCATGGCGATCCGGCATGTGCGAGAGCGAGCAAAGCAATATGGGGTTCGTTCCAACCGAATCGGAATTCTGGGGTTTTCTGCTGGCGGAACAGTGGCTGCGTCGGTGGGTTTGAATTACCATCGGACGTCGCGACCTGATTTCATCGCTCCCATATATCTGGCCTACGCTTGGGCCGTCAAAGGCAACGGGGTTCCGTCGGATGCGCCGCCACTATTCGCGCTTGCTGCGAGCGATGATGAACTTCAACTGGGGCCTCAGAGCGTCGAAATCTATCAGGATTGGATTGGGGCCGGAAAGTCAGCTGAGCTGCATCTCTTCGCGCGGGGGGGGCACGGCTTCGGGATGCGTCGACAGGGGCGAACGACGGACCGTTGGATTGAGCGATTCCATGATTGGATGGTCGAGCAGGGATGGGGGCGTCCCTAGGGATTCGCTTGGCATCCGGGAGCGAAGGAATCGGGCGAATGGACGGGAGAACCTTTAGAACCGTGGATGGGTGGTTGCGAACCCTGGGGATGATTGGTGTCGCGGCGATTGTTTCGAGCGGCGGGGCTGAGGGCATTGAGCGAAGCGTGGCTCCGGGACCCCGTCCTCCGCTTTCCTTCCGCTCCGATGGCCAGGCGGATGACGGAGCCGCCTTGGTGCGAATTCTGAGCTGGAACGTGAAAGTCGGATCTCTGTTCCCGGCCACGCTTCGAGTGCCGATCGGGGAGGAGCCAGCGACCCGGGTGGGCAGTTTTGGACGCGTGCTTCGAGCGGTGCAGCCGGATGTGATCTGTCTTCAGGAGATATGGCCACTGCGAGAGGCGGGGGCGGTAACCCAGTTGTTGAATGCGGAGTATCCTCTGACGGGGGGGCGAAAATGGAAGATCCACCGGGTGGCAGATGTGCTGATCGCCAGTCGATATCCCTATGGGTGGACCCGGGGGGACTTGGTGCTTCACTTTCCCTTGCCTGAAATGCCGGATTTTCACTACGGGCAGGCCATGGGGCTCATCGACTTACCCGATGGTCGATTTGCCCGGGACTTGTTTCTTGTGACCACTCATTTTCGGAGCCGGAGTGGAGCGGAGAATCGACGCCTCCGGGAACGTCATGCCGATGCCATCCTTGAACGGATTCGAGATCTGAGAACAGAAGGAGGGGACCTGGAGGTTCCCCGACGGACGCCGTTTGTGATCGTCGGCGATTTGAACGTTTATGAGAGTAATCCCGATGATCCATTGCGCCACCTTGAAACGTTGGTGAGCGGTCGTTTCAGTGATCCGATGGGAGGGGTAAAGATCTTTGCTCCTGACTGGGATGAATCCTCCCTGGTTGATCTCAAACCGAGTATCAATGGGGCGGGGCGGTCGGTCTACACCTGGCGTAATGATGGCTTACCCTATCCTCCTGGGGCGCTTGATCGGTTCCTCTTTTCCGATAGTGTCCTTGAGGTCGTCGAATCCTTCGTTTTGAATCCGAGTGAGATGTCGAAGGAGAAGTTAAATCGCTATGGTCTCCGATCGGGAGACGGGAACCTTGGCGGCCGGGAGGGGGAATTCGACCATCTTCCGATGGTCGCCGATCTTCGGCTCAGGCCATAGCGGTCCCCTAAGCGATCAAGGGGTGGATGGGCTCGGCGGGGACCACCCCGGTTAGCTTCTGGTCGAGGCCGCCATAGTGGTAGGTGAGCGCTTCATGGTCGAGGCCCATCAGGTGAAGAATGGTGGCGTGGAGATCTCGGATGTGGTGGCGGTCGACCACTGCTTCATGGCCAAGTTCATCGGTTTCTCCGTGTTCGGTTCCTGCCCGTACTCCGGCGCCGGCCAACCAGTAGGTGAAGCCTTTCGGGTTGTGGTCACGGCCTCCGTTTTCCCCCTGAAAAACGGGTTGACGGCCGAACTCACCGCCCCAGACCACCAGGGTTTGATCGAGTAAGCCTCTCTGCTTGAGATCCGTGAGGAGGCCTGCAATCGGCCGATCCACCTCCGGACAGTGGATCTTGAGGTTCTCCTCGACCCCGAAATGGGCATCCCAGTTTTGCTGCTGGTGCCCTCCCCCTGAGTAGAGCTGAATGAAGCGAACCCCCCGTTCGACGAGGCGGCGGGCGATGAGGCA
>DEAY01000087.1 GCA_002348345.1 Verrucomicrobia bacterium UBA2970 | reverse complement strand
CGAGTGCCTGGAGGGTGTAGATCTGATTGCGGTCGCCGTCTCCGGCCAGACCGACCACCAGCCCGATCCCGGAGAGTTCGTATTCTTCAACTCCGGTCACCCGGACACTGTCCTTGATCCGGACCGAAACCGCGAGGAGCTCGAACGAGGGGAGCAGGAGCCATCCCATGAGTCCGAATAAGATAATGCGCTTCATCATCAGGTTCTGCAGGTTTGATTCTCGTGTTCTCAAAAGGGCGATACTTTATCCCAGGCCTTGTTGAACCAACCCTTTTTCCCCGAAACGGTGAGCGGTCCTTTGGAGGCAAATCGGATGGTCACATCAGCCAGATTGTAGCTGAAGACGGTATTGCCGGTCGTAATGTCCTGTTCGCGGACGACTCCCTTGAGAATCGCCTCCTGGGTTTCCCCCCCGAATGAGGTGAGCTGGCTTCCCTCCACGACGAAATTGCGATTCGGCAGCACTTCGATCACCCGGACAGAGATCCGCGAGGCCATCCGTTCCGAACTCGTGATGTTACCGCCTCCTTCAAACTGACTCGTGGAATTGAGTTTCAGGGCCGGGAGGCTTCCTTTCTTTTGGAGGAGACTGGTGGCACTTGGGGGGTAGAAGAGGGATTGGATGCCGGCATCGATCCCCGAGGACTTGGAGGTCTTGGACTGGGTATTCTTCGAGGTCTCCTTGGTTTCCTCAATCACCACTGTGATGATGTCTCCGACCGCGCGGGCACGAACGTCGGCGATGATTGAATTGCTGTTGTATTTCCATGGCGACTGCCCGAGAGCCTGTCCTGTGGCGACAAGGCCCAGGGCAAGAACCAAGGGAGCCGCGACCCTAGAGGATTTGAATGGTGCTGTCATCCTGGACAATTCCTTTCAACTGTTTCTTCGACTTGGGGTTGCGGACGCGGACAACGTCTCCCGGCGCGCCCTGATCAAGGATCTCCACCTTCATGGTGATGTAAATGGCTCCGCTTCTGACCACTCCCTGCACCAGATCGCCCCGGTCAACCACCGGGATCCGGCCCGTGTTGCGCTGGAGAAGTGGTCGTTTTGCCGGGAGCGTGGTTTTGCTCTCGAGCCCCGTCAGATCGCTTTCCGGACCATACGGGGTGCCTTTCAGCGAGAGGACGTCTTGCTCGACGACTGTGAAATCGCCGGGATCAAGGGCTTCTCCGCGGTTGATCCGGCGGTCACTGACCAGGATGGGGCGGAGAACCGACGCTTTGAGGGCGGCCTGGGAGCGGAAAACGCACTGGTCCTCGATATTGAGTTCAAAGGGAAGGAGAAATCGAGACCGGATGCCGTTGACGGGAGGTCGTGGGATAGTGAGTTCAAAGGGCTGGGCCGGGAGTTGAATGCTCGGATGGGAGCGGATGTAGGCCAGTTTAAGCTCGCCCTCCAGCTGAGGGAAGGTGTCGGCGAGGGCGATTTCAAGGTGTTCCAACAGCTCGATGGATCCGATGGTCTGGGTCTTTCGAGTGACCCGTAGTGTCGTTTGAGGGGTCCACCCGAATGTCTCGGGCTGAATGCCGTTCTGCCCGAGGAAGGGCGACACCTGCTGGAAGGTCAAGACGAAAGCCTGCCCCAGCGCCGGGCTTTCGCAGAACGGAATGCCCGCAAGGTCGGATGATCCTCCCGAGAGATCAATGTCGGCCAGGTAAACCTGCTGGGCGGCAACCGCAATGGTCCTCTGGGCTGTGGAAGGGGTTGCCGCAACCAGAGCCGATGTGGTCAATGCCAAAAGAAATGCGAGTTGGTGGTACATCATTCCCTAACGTCTCAGGTTGTTGGTGATCTGCATCATTTCATCCGCCGCCTGAACGGATTTGGAATTCACCTCGTAGGCACGTTGGGCAACGATCATGTTGACCATCTCCTCAATGACCTTGACGTTGGACTTCTCAAGATAGCCCTGGGCAAGCGCTCCGAAGCCAAGTTCATTGGGCTTCCCGACTTCCTCGACCCCTGAGGCTTCGGTGGCGCGGTAAAGATTCCCACCCATGCTTTCCAGTCCGGCGGGATTGGGAAAGCGGTAGATCTGGAGTTCCTGTTGCTCCGTCCCGTCGGCCGTCACGATCGTGATTTCGCCGCCGGGCGAAATATCCACCGAACGGGCTCCTTCCGGAACGATGATGCCCCCGTCCAGGGGATAGCCGTCACTCGTGGTCAGCGCTCCAAAACTATTCCGTTTGAAGGCGCCGTCCCGGGTGTAAGCCTGCTCGCCCGAGGGGAGAGTGACTCGAAAGAATCCATCCCCCTGGATGGCGACGTCCCACGGTTCGTCGGTGGCGGTGAGTTCTCCGTTGGTAAAGATTTTGGCCGTGGCGACGGGTTGAGCCCCGTGTCCCACCTGCAAACCGGTCGGCAGTTGGTTGTCGCCCCCTTGAATGGCACCGGCGCTGCGGGTGTTTTGGTAGAGGAGATCCTGAAACTCGATTTTGCTTTTCTTGAATCCCGTCGTTTGCACATTGGCGAGATTGTTCGCGATGACATCAAGGCTCAGTTGCTGAGCTTGCATGCCTGCTGCAGAGGAATGGAGGGCGCGTATCATGCTATCTTCCGAAGAGAGCTACTTGGGTGACTGATCTAAAAGACGGGGTTTCCTAGCCCCGAGATAACTTGTCCGATTCGTTGATCGTGGCTTTGGATGACCCGCTGATTGCTTTCATAGGCACGGATCACCTCGATCAAGCGTGTCATTTCCTGCATCGGCTTGACATTGCTTGATTCGAGGAATCCCGGTTTGAGGCGGATGGTATCCGATTCATTGACGGGATTCTGAGGGTCGTTGGGATCGGAGAACGCAAAAAGGCCGTGATCCTTGGGCTCCAGCTTTTCGGGTTCAGTGACATCAAAGGTGAGAACCTCCTCGCCGGATGCCTTTCCATCAATGTTGATCATCCCGGAGGGTGAAATCTCGATTTTCCCGGTGGTTTGAGGCAGAAGGATGGGGCCTCCGGGACCGAAGACCCCGTATCCATGCTTGGTGATGAGATTGCCCTCGGCGTCGACATTGAATTCTCCGTCTCGGGTGTAGGCGGCCTCTCCCTCATCAAGCTCGACTTTGAAGAACGCAATTGGGTCACCCGGTTTGTAATCATTGTCATCAATCGCCAGGTGCGTCGGGACTCCGGTTCTCTCTAGGTTACCTGATTCGGTAAGAAGGGTTTTGAACTGCGCGGTCGGGAGGATGAAATTGGTTTCCGAGTCCGGGTTGGGGTCCTCGGCATGGGGAAGCTTCCCGCCGAGAGTCCCCTCGAAGGTGACTTGCCCGGCCTTGAACCCGGGGACCTTGGCTGCAGACAGGTTGCCAGCGATCACTTCTTGCCACTGGGCAAGGGCGGACATGGAAGAAGCTGCCTGGTTGACACTGACATTCATCGTGATTCGGATGAAAGCAGAGGGCGTGCCAGTGACGCAAAAAGGGAGGGTTAGGGGTTGGGTAAAGCCGTCGGAGGGTCCGCCGGGGCAGGGTTGTCCTGAGCCGTCACGGACGAGGGGGAGGCATCGGAATCGGGGTAATTGCACTTCAAAGTGATGCTTTTTCCGCAACTGCAGAGGACGTGGATGCGCTCGATTCGATCTCCGTTCCGGTCGACGTAGAGACTGGGGGGCGTTTCACAATCCTGATCGCTTGCCCCTTGGGTTCCCGCAGGGGCGCCGTCACTGGGGGAGGACGATTCTCCCGGGGGATCGCTGTGAGCCGGTGATGAAGCATCCATTGCCGCTTGCTCGAGCGACTCCCCGGGATCGGACGTCTCGACTTCCAATTGCTTGAATTCGCTCGATTGATGCGTTTCAAGGTTCAATGGTTCAAATCCCTCGGTCATAGCGTGCTCCACAGATGAGTCTTAGTTTTGTCCGATCCGCAGGTGCACATCGATCCGGCGGTTGGCGTCACTGGTGGGGGGAAACCCTCTCATGGGCTTGCTGTCGCCGTAGCCGGAGATGCGGTCAATCCGTTCACTGGCAAGCCCTCTCCGAACCAGGAGCTCGCGGGCGGCTTTGGCCCGGTCGATCGAAATCGCCCAGACCGCATCGGAACCCGAGACCCCGTTGGGGCCCTGCACGGTGTGTCCTGCCAAATCGATGTTGAAGCTGTCCATCCGGTCGAGAACCCAGGCCAGCCCCCCGATGACCCAATTCCCGTATTGGGTGAATTCAGCCGAATCCTTCTTGAAGAGCGGGGTTTGGGTCCGATCGAAAATGCTGACCATCACGCCGTCGGAGAGAATCTGCAGCTCAAAGGTCTCCTCGTTTTCCTGGACGAGCGGATCCTGGGACAGCGCCTCCATGAGATTCTGGGCCATCTGCCTCAGCATCATGAGTTCGACGGCCGCGACCGAGTCAAAATTGCCTTCGCTGTTCTTGACCTCTTGCACGGCGTCGTTGGGAAGGAGCCCTCCACTGTTGGCCTCCTCCGTTTCGTAGGGCATGCCCCGGCTGACAAATGCGCTCTGGACGGATTCCTTGATCCTTTGATCCTGGGAGGTCAACCACATTACCAAAAAGAAAGCCATCATCGCGGTGACAAAGTC
>DEAY01000424.1 GCA_002348345.1 Verrucomicrobia bacterium UBA2970 | reverse complement strand
ATCGGGAGCCCCTCTGTTGGGGGTGGCGGATTGGAGGAGGAGGGGTACGATGCTTTTGTTTTGCTTCTTGGGAGTCCCCCCGCCATGTTGTCGGCATGCGGGTATGGTTGTGTCTCGGATGGTTGGGATCGGTTATGGTGAGTGGATTGGGGGCGGCCGAGAAAGAATCGGGGGACTCGTTTGTCTGGCAGACCGAACAGTTTGCCGACATCAAGATCCTCCGATACCAAGTGCCGGGGTTTGAGAGTCTGCCCCTTCAACAAAAACGCCTCCTCTACTATCTCGCCCAGGCGGCGTTGTCGGGCCGGGATATGATCTATGACCAGAATTACAAGCACAACCTCACTATTCGTCGAACTCTTGAGGCCATTCATCGAAGCTATCGCGGCCCGCGCCAGGGAAAGTCTTGGGAAGCGTTCGAGACTTATCTGAAGCGTGTGTGGTTTTCCAACGGAATCCACCATCACTATTCGACCAAGAAATTCCTCCCCCAGTTCAGCCCCGAGTATTTTTCCCAACTGCTGGCGCAGTCGGATCTGAAGGCTTTGCCTGTTTTGGGCGGTGAATCCGTAGACGAACTCGAGGGGCGCTTGCAACCCATCCTCTTTGATCCTTCGGTTGATGCCAAGCGGGTCAATAAAGACAAGGGGGCCGATCTGATTGCGGACTCGGCGAACAACTACTATGAAAACGTTTCGCAGGTGGAGGTGGAGGCCTTTTACGAGAAGTTGCGGGGGGATGACGATCCGAGGCCGATTTCTTATGGGCTGAATTCCAAGTTGATCAAAGAGGGGGGGGTGGTTTACGAGCGAACATGGAAGATTGGGGGCATGTACTCCGAGGCGATCGAACGAGTGGTTCACTGGCTCGAGAAGGCCGTTGAGGTTGCCGAGAATTCGGATCAACGACGTGCTTTGGAACTGCTGGTCGCCTATTATCGGACTGGTCAACTGCGAACCTTCGATCACTACAATATCGCCTGGGTGCGGGATACGGATTCCGACGTCGACGTCATTAACGGGTTCATCGAGGTCTATGGTGATGCGGCGGGTTACCGGGGGGCCTTCGAGTCGGTGGTTTCGATTCGAGATCCGGAAGCGTCTCGGCGAATCGCGACGATCAGCGACCATGCACAGTGGTTTGAGGACCACGCCTCGATTCAGGACGCGCATAAGAAGGCGGATGTGAAGGGAATCTCGGCCAAGGTGATCAATGTCGTCATGGAGTCGGGCGATTCTTCCCCGGCTACGCCCATCGGGATCAACCTTCCAAACGCCAATTGGATTCGGGCCGAACATGGATCCAAGTCGGTCAATCTGGCCAATATCGTGCATGCCTACGACGAAGCATCCAAATCGAGCGGGATGTTGGAGGAATTCGCCGCCAATGATGAGGAAATTGGGCTTTCCCGGAAATGGGGCGCTCTCGCCCACAATTTGCATGTCGATATGCATGAGGTGATCGGGCATGCGTCAGGTCAAATCAATCCGGGGATTGGGACCCCCAAGGAAACCATGAAATCCTACGCCTCCACTCTGGAGGAGGCGCGGGCGGATCTGGTGGCGCTCTATTTTGCCATGAACCCGAAACTGATCGAGCTCGGATTGATGCCCAGCCTGGATGTGGGAAGGGAGGCCTACCAGAGCTATCTCCGAGGAGGATTGTTGACGCAATTGCGTCGCGTTGAACGGGGGGACAACTTGGAGGAAGACCATATGCGGAACCGGCAACTTATCTGCCGCTGGGTCCTGGAGAAGGGAGAGGATCGGAACGTCGTGGAGTTGGTGAGGCGCCATGACAAGACCTATGTGGTCATCAACGATTACGCCGAGCTCACGACCTTGTTCGGTGAGTTGCTACGCGAGATTCAGCGGATCAAGTCTGAGGGCGATTACCATGCCGGCCGGCGCTTGGTTGAGACCTACGGGGTGAAGGTGGACCGGACCTTGCATGAGGAGGTTTTGTCTCGGGTCGAGGCGCTCAAGATGGCGCCGTATTCGGGATTCATCAATCCTCGCCTCATCCCGGTGACGGATGGGAAGGGACGGATCACTGATGTTGAGATCGAGTATCCCGACGATTTCACCCGGCAACATCTTGAGTATGCCGAGCACTATTCCTTCTTGCCGAACTACAATTAGTTGAAAGGGCGTCTTGAGATGCCCGCGTTGGCTTGAGCCGGGGCCGATGGGGCGGATCGCTGTCGTGGTTTGATGCGGGCGGGGAGTGAGGCGGGCTCTTTTGGGCGCTTTCCTCGCAACGAGCGTCCGGCGGGTCGTCAAAATTCATTGCCTTCGCCGGGAGGCGTAATAGCATCCCCTGCCCATGATGTCGTCCTTGGAACGTGCCCCGTCCTTTCGAATGGTTTACTGGACCGCCTTCCTGTGTCTCCTTGTTTCTGGGGTCGCCGCGCTGGTATATCAGGTCGTCTGGATGCGCTATCTCGCGTTATTCATGGGACACACCAGCTATGCGGTAGTGGCTGTCCTGGTAGTCTTCATGGGGGGGTTGGCGTTGGGGAACGCGCTCTTGGGAGCCTGGGCCGACCGGGTGCGCCGGCCTCTGGCCCTCTATGGTTGGTTGGAGATTGTGATTGGCATTTATGCCTGGCTCTTTCCTTCCTATTTCGAGGCCGCTCAGGCTCGATACTTTGAGTGGGCGGCGGAGATGCCTCTGGGGAGTGTCACGGCCCTGGCGCTCAAGTTTGGGTTTGGGTTGGCGATTCTGATTGTGCCGACGGTGTTGATGGGCGGCACGCTTCCGGTATTGACTCGCTTGGTGACCCGGAGTCTTGGGGAGCTTCGGGAGCGGGTGTCGACGCTTTATTTCGTCAATAGTGCGGGGGCGGTGATCGGCGTGATCCTTGCTGAGTTCTGGTTGATTCCCTCCGGGGGATTGCAGGTCACTGTCTACGTCGGGGCCGTGATGAATCTCCTGGTCGGGGCCGCCGCGCTGGGGATCAGTGGGTATCTGGGGGAGGAGAACAACGAGAGATCCGCCGCCGCCAAGCCAGCGCCGGTCGAGGCCGGGCCTGGCCAGGGGACGGTTCAACGCCTGGTGCTCTGGTCGATCGGACTGTCTGGGTTTGTCGCCATGCTCTACGAGGTGGCCTGGACGCGCCTCCTGGCCATGGTGCTGGGTTCAAGTTCCCACGGGTTTTCAGTGATGCTGATCACGTTTATTTCCGGCATTGCCGTGGGGGCCTGGTTGATCGGTCGCTGGCAATCGATTCGGGAACCGGTCCGCTTGTTTGCTCGCCTGGAGATCCTGGTGGGTGTGACGATTTTTCTCTCTCTCTTCAGCTTCGAGTCTCTTCCCTTCTGGTTCGTTCGATTTGCCAATGTGCTCAACCGGACGCCCGAGGCCTACCCGCTCTATCACTTGGTCCAGGCCAGTATTTGTTTCCTGGTGATGTTCCTTCCGACGGTATGCTTGGGAATGACGCTGCCCCTGGTGAGTCGGATCGCAACCGATGAAGTGGCCAAGACCGGGCGTCGGGTCGGGTTGGTGTTTTCGGTGAATACGGTGGGGACGGTCCTGGGGGCGGCCTTGACCGGGTTGGTCCTCCTGCCGGCCTTGGGATTGGCCAGGGTCTTCGGGTTGGGGATCGCCATCAACGTGGCCATTGGCGTGGTGATCTTCATCCGCCATTCGGAGCAGTTCCGACGCTTTTCCTTCATTGGGTTGCCTCTCTTTGTGATTGGGATGGTGTCCTTTGCCGGTGGCCGTTTTGGTGATGCCTGGCAACGAGGGCTGACCCAGGGATTGTGGCGCCGAGCCACCCCTCCGGCCAGCATGGAGGAAGTGCGCCGCCTCTCGGCAGACAGCCAGATCCTCTATCATCGGGACGGTGCCGGGGCTTCGGTCACGGTAAATTCCTACGACCCGGGCGAGGATACCTTGCTGAGCTTGCGCGTTAACGGGAAGGTCGATGCCAGCACGGCCGGCGATATGCTGACTCAATTGCTCAGTGGCCATATCCCCATGCTTTTGTGTCGGCAGGCCGAAAATGTGCTGGTGGTGGGGCTGGGCAGCGGCATTACCTGTGGCGCCGTACTCCGCCATGACTCGGTGCGGCGGTTGGACGCGGTGGAGATCTCGCCGGAGGTCGTTGAGGCGGCCGCCTTCTTCAAGGAGGCCAACGACGACGTGTTGAATCAGGAACGTCTGCACTTGGCGGTTGACGATGCGAAATCGTTTCTCAAGCTGACCGAACATGACTATGACGTGATCATCAGCGAGCCCTCGAATCCCTGGCTCGCGGGGGTTTCGGGGGTCTTTTCGGCGGAGTATTATGAGAATTGCCGCCGTCAACTCCGGTCCGGTGGGGTGATGGCCCAGTGGGTGCAACTCTACGAAACTAACAATGAAGCGCTCCAAACGGTGTTGGCGACCTTTGCCTCCGTCTTTCCCCATGTCAGTATTTGGATGGGGATGGAGTCCGATTTGATCCTGATCGGGTCTCAGGAGCCGTTGGTGATCGATTTGAGTGATCTGGAGGCCCGCTTTTATCAGCCTCGAATTCATGACCACTTTAAATCGATCGATATCCTGAGGTTTCCCGTTTTCCTCACCACCGAACTGGTCTCGCATTCCAATGGCTACTTTACCACCCCCGATGAAACGCCTGTGCATTCGGACTTCTTTCCGCGTCTCGAGTATTTGGCGCAACGCGGTTTTTTCGAGCGCCGAGTTGCCAACTATTGGAATCAGTTCAATGAACTTTACAGTGCCCGACCCGCCACATTGCTGGGGAGGTATCTCGAAGAGCACCGCTTGAGCCGGCCGGATTTTCGAGCGATCGCGTCGTTTTTCCTG
>DEAY01000168.1 GCA_002348345.1 Verrucomicrobia bacterium UBA2970 | reverse complement strand
GCCTTTGACTTTTGCACGTTGGATGAAAGTGTTGATCTCAGGAAAGCCTATGCCGCGATGGAGCAGGTGTTTCTCGAGAATTGGGATCAAGTGGCCCCGAGGCCGATGATGCTTGAGGATGACGCTTCCATCGCGTCCCAGCGAATCTTCGTTCGAGGGGATCCCAACCGTCCCGGAGCGGAGGTGCCCCGCGTCATTCCCTCGAGTCTCGGGCTTTCGCAACCGGTGAGAATTACTCAAGGAAGCGGGCGGATGGAGCTCGCTCACGCCCTGACCGCTCGCGACCATCCCCTGACGGCCCGGGTGATGGTCAACCGAGTCTGGGCCTGGCATTTTGGGCAGGGACTGGTGAGGTCGCCGAGTGACTTTGGAACGAGAAGCTTGCCGCCGAGCCACCCCGATTTATTGGATTATCTGGCCTCTGAATTCATTCGGCACGGTTGGTCGGTGAAGTGGCTCCACCAGGAGATTCTGGGCTCGGCCACGTGGCAGCAAGCCAGCATGGACCGACCGGAACTTCGAGCGCAGGACGCCGAAAACCGGCTTCTGTGGCGTCAGAATCGCCGGCGAATGGAGTTTGAAGTGATGCGTGATTCGATGTTGTTTGTTTCTGGTGAATTGGAGATGCGGCCGGGGGGGGTGCCGGTCAGGCTACCGCCGGATGGCATTTCGAATCGGTTTCGAACTGTCTATTCGTTCATCGACCGAGAGCGGCTGGAGAACATTTTCCGGATCTTCGATTTTCCGAGCCCCGAGTTGAGCGTGGGAGCGCGATCCCGGACGACCGTACCTCAACAGGCGCTCTTCCTATTCAATAGCCCCTTCGTTCTTCATCTAGCGAAAGCCATTGCATTGAGGGTCACGCCTCATTCCGAACCCGACGCGGCGGTGGCGGCGTTGTTTCGCTTCGTTCTCGCTCGTGATCCCGAGGCCGAGGAAGTCCGACTGTTCGGGGCGTTTCTCCGCAACCGGGGAAGCCGCGACTCCATGGAGGCGGGCTCCTTTGAGGAGGCCTTGGCGGAGCTAGCCCAGATATTAATGCTTTCCAACGAGTTTCTTTTTGTTGATTAGTATTTTCATATGGCAGGGGCTATTCCAGGATCCCGTACTTGGTCGCGACGTGAGATGTTGCGTCGGTCTGGTCTTGGCTTTGGGCTTCTTGGGCTCGGCACCGTTCTCGGTGTCCCCACGGCTCATGGGGATCAGGTGTCCCTGAATCCTCTCACACCGCGCCCAACTCATTTTGCTCCCCGGGCTCGGCGACTGATCCACATTTTCTTGAATGGCGGATTATCCCATGTGGATTCTTTCGATCCCAAGCCGCTGCTGCACCGCTACCATGGCAGGCCGCTTCCGATCCCCAATCCGTTGACCGAACGACCAACGGGGGCGGCGTTTGGATCCCCGTTTCAATTCAAGCAATATGGCCAAAGTGGGCTTCCCATCAGCGAGATGTTTTCCGAACTTGGGGACCATTCTGATGAGCTTTGCGTTATTCGCTCGATGCAATCTGAGGTGCCCAACCATGAACCCGCCCTGATGCTGATGAATTGTGGCGACACGACCTTGAGTCGCCCTAGTCTTGGATCGTGGCTGACTTACGGATTGGGAACGGAGAATCAGAATCTTCCGGGATTCATTGCCATGTGTCCCCAAGGGCATCCGGTGAAAGGACCGGATAATTGGCGTTCGGCCTTCTTGCCGGGGATATACGAAGGGGCCTTCATTGATTCCAACCATGCCGACGTTGAGAAGATGGTGGCAAATGTGCGCCATCCTCATCTGGACCTCTCCTCGCAACGAAAGCAGGTGGACCTCTTGCAGCGCTTGAATCAACGGCATCGAGAGCGCCGTGGCGATGATCCTCAGCTTGAAGCGCGGATCCAGAGTTACGAGCAGGCCTATCGAATGCAGATGGAGGCCTCGGATGCGTTTGATGTCACCAAGGAATCCGAGGCGACGCGGAAGCGCTATGGCGAGGGCGCGGCGAACCGTCAATTGCTCATCGCCCGGCGATTAATCGAAAGGGGGGTTCGTATGGTCCAGGTGTGGCACGGCAAGTGGCAACCTTGGGACAACCACGATGAATTGGAGAAGAATCACCGGAAGCTTGCTCGAGAGTGCTCGTCGGGAATCGCCGCCCTGTTGACCGATCTGAAGGAAAGAGGATTGTTGGAGGAGACGCTTGTGGTCTTTGGCAGCGAGTTTGGTCGGACGCCGACCGTGGAGACGCGGAACGGGGATGCTTCGAAGATGGGCCGAGATCATAACCACTACGGATTCACGATGTGGCTTGCCGGAGGGGGGATTCGTCCTGGAATGGTCCATGGCGCGACGGATGAGTTTGGTTTTCAAGCCGTTGAGAATCCGGTTCCGATTCATGATCTGCACGCCACCATTCTTCATCTCATGGGAATGGATCATGAGCGATTAACCTACCGTTATGCGAGTCGCGATTTTCGGTTGACGGATGTTCATGGCCGCGTCGTGAGCGAGATCATCGGCTGAATTCTTGAATGGCCATGGGTGGTTTCTGCTTGAGGCCTTTCTCGTCCTCAGCGGCATGCCCGGAAAGCGAAATCCATTTCTCGGGATCGGAAGCCCGACTCTTGGTCGCGGGTTCGCCAGTTGGAAACTAACCGTTGAGGGATAAAGAAGATCCGGCGATCTGTTGGATCGACAGATCGCCGGACGATAGTTCTTATCTCAAGCAGGACACCGAACCTCGGTCCAGTGCGAAGTGGGACGTAGATAGGCCTTTATATTCAGCGCACTGAGGGCGCCGAAGGCTGGCATGCGAACCGGTCGACTCGACTGAGTGATCTGTTCAAGCATGTTGTCCATGACTGAGAAATAGCACTATTGATGCCATCTCATAAAATGGTTGTTTTTTTCCTTTTCCAGATGGATTTTGAATAGGGATCTATTTGTAAAGCATTTGATATGAGGAAGTTACCATTTTTATGCCTGCCAAGGATTAAAATGGATGAAGGCCTTGCCCGGTCGATTTTTTGCTCAAATTGACCGGAATAAACCGAAAAAAAGAGACAGTCAATGGGTGAGAATTGAAAGAGTGGGGCAATTTGACTCACCGATGCGTCATCGGCCGGTCATCATTTCCGGGATTATCCGGGCGTGAGTTCGAAGCGCCGCTCGTGGAGGGTATTGAGCCAGCGGTTGAGAAACGAAAGGCGTTGATAAACTCCTGCCAGGGTCTCGAGGACCTGGACCCGGGTCTGTTCAGTGGATGCCGAGGAGCCTTGGATCCATTTCCGATCTGCTTCGATCAACTCTTGACGCGCTTGATTGCACTGGCTTTGGAGTTCCGATTGGATCTCGGAAAGCTTTGATAACAGATGGCTCGCGCTCATATAGAGCTGGGCCTTCAGGATCGGACTGGCTTCCTCCCGAATCCCTTGAGCGAGGGAATCCGCTTGATTGAACAAAGGACTCAGACGCATGAAAAAGTCAGCCAATCCATCGGGGACGACACGGTGTTGAGTGACATCCGATCCGGTCTCCAGCAGGAGAAAATGGGCGATTCGGTGCACCTCGTTTGCCAGGATTTCTCGAGCCCGATTGATCTCAGCGGCGGCGTCTTCGGCAGGGTGCTCGGTCGATAATGGATTGGCTTCCCCGTCCGGATGGGCGCTCTTAATGCATTCTAGGTAGCGTTCCTTCAACTCTTCCGAATCCAAATAGGGCCGCCGGGGTAGCTTGAGCCGGGCAAACGCATCATCGACACATTGAGTCTGGGAGGATGGATCCACGGGGGCGATAGCGCAGAGAAGCTCGGATCGAGGGGTTTGAGATTCCTTAGGCGCTGAAACTCTCGCCGCAAGAACAACTGGTTGCGGCATTGGGATTGTTCACCTTGAAGCCGCCGTCCTGAAGGGCATCCACAAAATCGAGTTCCGATCCGGTAACATAGAGCGCACTCTTGGGATCGACGACGATCCGGATGCCGGCTGATTCCACCATGATGTCCCGATGGGCCGGGGCATCCTGGAGATCCATTTTGTATTGCAAGCCCGAGCAGCCTCCCCCAATGACCGCGACCCGGAGCACGCCTTGAGGCCGTCCTTGTTTGGTTAACAACGAATTGACCTTTTGACCCGCACTGGCGGTCAGCTTGATCAGTCGTTCATCTCCCATTCGGTATCCGGGAGTGGAGGCGTTGGTCTTTCTAGCCCGCGAAGCAATCATATCGGCGCAGGGGAAAGTAGCCTCGGTCGTTGGTCCCGTCAAATGTGCAATCGCGAAGGCCCCGGTCACTCGAGTCAGCGTTTTGGGGGAACCTTGACCAAGAGCATGGGTCCGCTCTTCGATTGACAATCCGTGGACGATTCGCGATGAAGGGCGGATGCAAATGAGATGGAGGGAGGGCCTACTGGTGATTTGGGCGATCCTTGGGACGGCGGAGTCATGGGGTGGTCCAGGGGAACAGCAGGAGGCTTCCTTCGTAGCGGCGATCAACAAGAAAATCCACTACAACTACCTGATCTATCTCCCTGAGGATTACCGGGGTCGCGATCAGGGGTGGCCGCTCCTCCTCTTTCTCCACGGGGCCGGAGAACGGGGCTCGAATCTTGATTTGGTCAAAAAGCATGGGCCTCCGAAACGCGTGGCTGCCGGTCAATCCTTTCCCTTCATCCTGGTGTCGCCGCAATGTCCCAAAGATACCTTGTGGGACGCGGAGATCCTGCTCCGCCTGGTGACGTCCATCGAGAATCAGTATCGGGTTGACAAGAAGCGGATCTATGTATCGGGGTTGAGCATGGGGGGATTTGCGACCTGGAGTCTGATCGCCCGGGCTCCGGATCGGTTTGCGGCCGCCATTCCGATTTGCGGAGGCGGGAACATGATTGAGTTTGGCTTGATGTCCAGGGCCGGGAGGCAAGCGCTACAGAGTCTTCCGGTATGGGTTTTTCATGGGGGTGCGGATCGGGTGGTGCGGGTGGGCGAGTCGCATCGAATGTGTGCGCTGCTGGAGCCGGGTGCGGATGAGGTCAAACTCACGGTCTACCCGGGAGTCGGACATGATTCCTGGAGTGAGACTTACCGAAATCCCGCGCTTTATCAATGGATGTTGCGCCAGAGTCGATAGAAGGGGATTTGGACTGTGAATGGGAAAGAGGTCATGAGTGAAACCGAGTCCTATCTGGAGCGTGCGCGGGGCTTGGTGGATGCCGTGAGCCGGCAAGTAGAGGCCATCCAGGAGGCGGCGGATTGGTTTGCCAGTTCGATTCTCAAAGGGCGGGTGGTGCATCTATTCGGCTCGGGCCACAGCCGGATCATGGTGGAGGAGATGTGGCCGCGCTATGGGTCATTCCCGGGATTTCATCCGATCGTCGAGCTTTCCCTGACCTTTCACAACAATGTGGTGGGTGCCAATGGGCAGCGTCAGGCGATGTTCTTGGAAAACACGAGCGGGTTGGCGGATCGAATTCTGAGGAATTTCACCGTGAACGAAGAGGATGCGGCTCTGGTGATATCGTCGAGCGGCTGCAACATGGTTCCGATCGAAATAGCCGAGGGATTCCAGGCACGGGGGGTGAAGGTCGTGGCGATGGTGAGCCGACAACATTCCGAGGCCTCGACCAGCCGGCATCCCCAGGGAAAGAAGCTACAGGATTTCGCTGATCTGGTTTTGGATACGGGAGCGCCAGTCGGCGATGCCATGGTGTCGATCGAGGGATTGGAGACTCCGGTGGCTCCCGGATCGACGGTGGGGGGATGTTTGATCATTAACGCGATCAAGGCCGAAGTGGCCCGTCGATTGGTGGCGGCTGGCGCGCCTCCGAGCGTGTTGACCGCGGGGGTGTTGGTCGGGGCCGAGCGTGCCGCCGAGTTGTTTGAATCGGCCTACGATGAACACGCGGCTCGATTACGGGGGCTCTATCAGTTTGACCTTGGAGGGGCGATCTCAGCCTGAATAATGTGGTATTGGTTGATGGTGGGCGATCGAACGCTTTGCTGCCGGCCGTCGGGCCAGGTGATGACCAGTCTCTCCACGGTCGTTTCGTCGCCGATTCCGAAGTGCACGGAATTGGCATGTTGGCTTCGGTAGGAATCCCCGGTGACAAGAACTCGGACCTGGCGTCCCAGCCGCGTTTCAATCTCGACCCTGGCACCGATCACCGGGCCTTGCCTTCCGGCACGGAGGTGAATCCCCAGCCAGTTTCCGACCTCTTCGGTGAAGTTTGGGAAAAGGTGAAGGGCCTGCTTGGGTTCCGGCCATGACTCAAAGGTTGTGGTGAGCCATTCCAACTGCCCGTCCCCATCGAGATCTCCGGAAACCAGGTTGCGACAATCCTCCTGAAGGGAAACCCCGAAGAGGTAGCCCACCTCGATGAATCCCGATGTCCCGAGGTTGAGAAAAAACCGGTTGAGTTCATGCCCGCCAAAGGACTCTCCTGCCACCTGGGTGGCGTTTTGTTTGGTTTGGAAATAGGTGTCGAGAATGGGGTCCGGCTGTGAATTACCCAGATAGATATCGTAGAGCCAGAAGTCTTTGGCGTAGTCGCGGACGGAGGCGTTGCTGATATGACCGTTGACAATGTAAAGATCTTCGTCCCCATCGTTGTCGAAATCGCCCGAACTGACCCCCCACGACCACCCCGTCTTGGCGAGTTGGTGGTTCCAGGGGGAGGATTGAAATTGAGGGCTTCGTTGAAGGAGGAGCCGGTTGCCGTAACTCATCGGCGATCGCATTCGAGCATAGTCGGGACGATGAGGGACGCTCAGGTTCAGGGCGTCGAGTCGGCTGGCGACGGGTGCGTTCATTCCGATCATCAGGAGATCGAGTTGCTCGTCGAGATCGAAGTCGGCAAAGGTGTGTGCCATCCCGAAACCCAATCGCTCGGGAAGACGTGAATCCGTTTCATCGGTGAAGCCTCCTTGGCCGTCGTTGGTGTAGAGATCGATTCCAGAAAAGTCACTGATGACAATGAGATCCTGATCGCGATCGAAATCATAGTCGACAAAGGAGGCGCTGTAGGTGCGGCGATGACGCTTGGGGGCTAATCCGGCAGCCTCCGTTCGATGAGAAAAGGAACCGTTTCCATCATTGATCAGGAGGGACGCGGGATACCCATCGATGGCGTCGTAGATCGGTGTCGGCATCTGGCCCTCGTGATAGGGGCTTCGGTATTGAGCCAGCCAAAGATCAAGATCCTGATCCCGGTCGATGTCCCCGGCGGTCATGAGGAATGGGTTGGGAAGGGGCGGATTGGGCAGCGAAGAAAGTTGGGGGGGGCTCGGGAAGCGGCCTTGCTGATCTCCGACAAAGAGGGCCAGTTGACGCTGATTGCAGGCGAGAAAGTCCGTCAAACCATCCCCAGTGAAATCGGCGAAGATGCTGGCTTCCAGAGCCGTCAGCGGAAAATCACAGAGAGGGCTCAATCGAAACTGGCCGTTTCCCTGATTCCAATACACGCGATTGACCCGGGAAACGACGATGTCGGCCAGGCCGTTGCGATCCAGGTCTTGGAGCTGGAGGTTGGGTTCCAAGACCGGGGCGTCCCGGGCAGGGGTGACATCGGCTGGAATCACGTGCGCAAAGGGAGGGGGGCCTCCTCGCTTGACGAGTTCTCCCTCCGTCACACGAATGGTCTCAATCTCGGTTGGCCGGCGATCGGTTTCACGGGTCCATCGAATGCGAGCCGTGCCCCTCACGACGTAACGGAAATCGGAAGCCGGGCGATGGAGGTGGAGGGTGAAGCGAACGTCGGATTGGGAAGCCCCATCGGCGAGTGGCATGAAGCGTTCGTGCCGCCATTCAGATTGTTCGAGACGGACGCCCTCGACCGGAAGGGACTGAAAGTAGTCCCGGCATTCCTCTGGGCTTTTCGGGGAGAGGGTTTCCGCGAAGCGTTGACGGATGATCTGATGGGGGAGCTGCTGGGGAGGGGTCAGGGACGGCAGGGCGATGTCTTGGAATGAAAGCTCGAAAAGGGGGGTCAACGAACCCTTTTCGGCTCTCAGTTTGTCCCACAGTGTTTCGATGACCCGTCCTTTGGACTGGGCCCGGATTTCTGGTGCCCAAGTGGTAAGGTTGAGTTGGTCCACCAGGGCTTGAATCGCCTCGGGGGAACGAGCCGGCGCGATGGTCTGGGCAGGGACTTCCACAGAACGAGGCCTGGGTCGGGGAGGCTCTCGGCCGGGCTGAACGAGTCCGATCGCGATCGCCACGAGAACCAGGAAGGCAAGACTGATCGTGATTCCTTTCATGTTGAGGTAATCGGCTGGCCATCCCCCCGAGAACGGGGTCAGCGGGGAGGCAAGGGCGTCAGGCGGGGATTGA
>DEAY01000209.1:8752-10707 GCA_002348345.1 Verrucomicrobia bacterium UBA2970 | reverse complement strand
TGGGCTTGGGCTCAGGCTTGGGCTTGGGCTCAGGCTTGGGCTTGGGCTCAGGCTTGGGAGTGACGGTCACCGGTGGGAGCGTCACGGGGAGAACCTCCTCCTGAATCCGTGCCAAAGCAGTCTCCATCGCGGAGGCCGAGACGAGACTGATCTGAGACAACCGCTCGGGACGTTCAGGCGGCGTGCGAAACGCGGGGCCAAGAACGAGCACCAATAAAAGCAACACGTGAACTCCAACTGAGAACACGAAACATTTCTTCTGAAGACGGGCCATCACCTACTCCCCTCCAAATTCGGTTCTCATTGACACGTTGGGAATCCCGAGCTTGGTCAAAAGGTCGACGACGCCGGCGACCGCTTCCCATGAGACGGTCTTATCGGCGCGGAGAAAGACAGCGACATCTGGATTCTCCTGAAAGGCCTGTCCAATCGCCGTCGTGAGCGCCCCGAGCCCCATCGGCTCTTGGTCAAGGAAAACTGCTCCCTCGGCATCCACTTCAATCACCCGAATCTGTTCAGGGTCAAAGGTGGGGTCGGGCACGCCGCCGCGGGGCAGATCGAGATTCATTCCCTGGTCCAGTAAAGGCGTCGTAATCATGAAAATGATCAGGAGGACAAAGGCCAGATCGAGCAGCGGCGTCACATTGATATCACTCAATGTCACCAAATGATTGCGATCTGAAAAACGGCGCATGGCATCAGCTGGGCCCGGCATCGGCCGACTCGTCCGGTCTTCCCGGGAGAACTGAATTCCTCCAGATGATCAGCCACCCTGGATTCATCATCCCTTCAAAGGTCATCCTAATGTTCATCTAAGAATTCGATCTCCATCATGGAAGCCAATTCGTGGGCAAAGTTATCCATGTCGACGGTCAGAACTCGGAGATGATGAACGAGCCAATTGTATCCGAACATCGACGGAATGGCGACCAGTAATCCAGCAACCGTCGTCACCAACGCAGCCGCCACACCGGGAGCCATCGTCGTCAATTGGGCATTACCCGCCTGAGCGACCTCGGCAAAGGTGCTCATGACACCCCAAACCGTTCCCAGGAGCCCCAAAAACGGAGCTCCGCTCACGGCGATGGCCAAGAGAATCAGGCCCGACTCCAACTGCAATGACTCTTGAGCCACCGCCCGTTCCAACGCACGCTTGACATGTTCAATACTCCGCAAACTCACCCCATCACTCGTCTCCCCTCGGCTTTCCTTCGCTCGCTCAATCCCACGCTTTAACTCGAGGCAGCCGGTTTCATAAACAGAGTACAGTGGGCACCCATCGACCTGAATCCGTCGCTCAAAGATGCCCAGAAGTCCTTTTTGACCTCGAAATTCCTGATTGAACAAACCATTGAGACGCCGGGCACGGCGCATTTGCATCGCTTTCGATGCCATCACGCTCCACGCAAAAATCGAGAAGAGGACGAGCAGGACAATGATCGCCTTCCCTTCGGGGCGAGCCTGATTCCAAACGAAAACAAGTTCGAACTCAGGGGACATAAAGGAGAAATCTAAGATTATTCCAATTCCACATGGGCCTTCTGCTTCACCAGAGGGGAAATGTAGTCCAGGTCATTGGAAGGGTCAAAAATTTTCAAACACCACCCGAGTGCATAAAGGCTGCCCAAGTCGACTGGTTCCCCTTCGATCCGGTTATGCTGCGGGAGACTCGCTCTCTTCCGACTCTTCGCCAGGCTCTGGAGGAACGGAGGCATCCGACCGGTAACTCGTAATGACCCACTCACTCAGTGATTTCTCCGGGTCCTGCACCGCGCTCCGATCCAAGACAAACACCTGTTGCTCGGTGTTTTGCTTCAAAAGCTTGAGGCCAAACTGAAAATCCTTGAATCGCTCCTGACAAACTTCCCGCACCGAGAGTCCTTCCTTTTCGGACAGCTCAATCAACAATTCTTTCGCCTCATCGGTAAAACGAATTTCGAGTCCATGGGCATCCT
>DEAY01000209.1:6643-8359 GCA_002348345.1 Verrucomicrobia bacterium UBA2970 | reverse complement strand
CTGCCGACCCAGCAAGAGCGCCAACTCACCCTCAGGATCATCAATCACCGCCCAAGAAACCTCCAATTGTTTTACCGAACTGCTGGGGAGTTCAAACTTGTAGTTCCTAAAGATTCGCTCGCAAACCGTCATCAACCCCCGTGCCCCGGTCTTTTCGGCCGCCGCCAACTCCGCAATCCGCCGCAGCGAATCCTCGGTAAAGAGCACTTCAATCCCATAAGCGCCAAAGTCCGCCTCGTACTGGCGGACGATGCTCCCTTCCGAAGATTTGAGAATGGAATAGAGATCGTCTTGCGAGAGAGGTTGACAAATGACCCGGACCGGGAGCCGCCCGACGAATTCGGGCTCAAAGCCATATTCGAGCAAATCCCTCGTCGCCACCCGTTCCAGGAGGAGATCCTCGTCGACTCGTTCGGATCGCCCAGCGGCCGCGAATCCGATTGTTGACTCGTTCAATCGTTTCTCGATGATCTTGTCCAAACCATCGAAGGCCCCTGATACGATAAAGAGAATGTGCTTGGTGTTGATGTGGTTTCCGGATTTCTTCCCCTTTTGAAGCTCCATCATCGCCTGGATCTGGCCCGCAATGTCTTGCTGGGACCGGGCGGCGACATCCGTTTCTTCCATCAGCTTCAAGAGATTTGTCTGCACCCCCCGACCACTGACATCTCTCCCGCCAGACGTTTCCCTCTGAGCAATCTTGTCGATCTCATCAATGTAGATGATCCCATACTGGGCCTTGCGGATATCACCATCGGCCCGACGAACCAACTCACGCACCAGGTCCTCAACATCGCCACCCACATAGCCCGTTTCCGAAAACTTGGTGGCATCGCCCTTGACGAAGGGCACCCCGATCAATTCGGCAACCGTCCGAATGAGGTAGGTTTTCCCCACGCCGGTGGGACCCAGAAGAATCACATTCTGTTTGGAGTAACTCGCAAGATCCTTCCCCTCCTGCGACATTCTGACGTGGTGATAGTGGTCACAAAGCGCAACGCTGAGCACCTTCTTCGCTTCGTCTTGCCGGATGACATATCGGTCCAAATAGGCCTTCACCTCTTTTGGAAGATAGGCGAATTCAAACTTCTCTTCCTTTTCCTCCTGGGGCTCGGTTCCGGCCCCGTCCTGAGCATTGGATTGAAACCCTGCGGGCTGACCCATGTGCGGCATGTGCTGCCGCATTAAGTCTGCAAACTGACGTTGAAATTCCTCCGGATTCATCGGCGCGTTGGTTCTCCATTCATCATTCGTCGGGTCTCACGTTGCAATCCGTAGCGCGACCCAGAGCAGCATGCCAACGATTTCCAGGTATGTCAGCCAACGAAACAACCCAAAAAACCATGGCGTTCGCGGATATCGATGGGTCAATCGCATGCCATCGTAGTAGTCCTTCCAAGGGGCCCAGGGCAGAACGAAAAGCGTCGAGGTTCGCGTTCGCCTTCGGACGTAAGGTTCGATTTGCAGAATCCAAATGAACAGCAGAAGGACCAGAATCGCACCGACAGCCCAGAGGAGGATGCTCTCAAACTCAGTCATCGGTGTCTCACTCCTCGTGTGCTAGATCGCCTCCTGTTCCCAGTGTGGATTCCATCCCAACCCGTTGATCCGTGCCAATTGCCTCCGCGTGATTCCCTCGTCGCAACTCGTCCAAATCATCACCGAGGAGGCAGCGGTTTTGCGTTCGATCGGCCATTGATTCCCAATGCGAGCCTC
>DEAY01000209.1:0-6258 GCA_002348345.1 Verrucomicrobia bacterium UBA2970 | reverse complement strand
CCCCGACAGGCAACCGAGATCACTTGATCAAACTCCCCCTCACTCCGTGTCTCAAACAACAACGGAATCACCACCACCACCTTTTCTACCGGGTCACGGCGGTAAGGGGCCACCCGTCCCTTCCAGACCTTTCGGATTCGGGGATGAAGAATCGACTCCAACCGTTGCAGGGCTTGGCGATCCCGAAACACCAACTCGGCCATCCGCGCCCGATCCAGTTGGCCTCCGGTGGACACCATTTCCGAACCGAATTCGCCAACGATTTCAGGCAAAGCCTCGCTACCTGGCCGCGTAATCTCGCGAGCAATGAGGTCCGTATCCACGATCTCAACACCCCCTTGCGCCAACCATGAAGCCACTGTCGACTTGCCCATTCCCACACCCCCCGTGAGTCCAATGACACTCATAGCCTAAACAGAAGCATCACTACCTCCTTATCAATGGATCTCAGTATCAATCACGGTCAGGAAATTGATTGCAACCGGAGGGGCATGAAGACCGAAGCCAAACCATGGAAGATGCTCCAACCAACGAACGCCAGGATCGGACCGTCCCCTCAAACGGATCGAGACGGAACCAAGCGAAAAGCCTTAGTCAAAAAGCCTTCTTCTTTCCCCGGGATGAACAACCACGGTGCGCCAGTCCCTCAAGACGCCGCCACAGGCAGATTATGGCTTAACGACGCGGAAGAAACGAAACGTCCTCGACGGAGCCTCTGCGTCGGCAAACCGAAGCTGGCCAGTCGCATCAGCCCGACCCCGGGCAAACTCTCTCCACTCTTCCAAGTCCTCGGAAACTTCAACCACGTAATCGACATCGGCCTCACCCTGGATGGAGAGTTTCAACCCGGCTTTCCCAAAGCCTCCGACAGACAATTGGGCGCCTCCTTCAGCGGTCGACCCCATCGGAAAATCAATATTATCGATAAACCCGGCATCCGCACCACCCGAGTTGGCAAAATCCTTCTTGTATCGCCACTCCAATTCAATCTCACCTGATGGAACACTGAACTCAAAACTCTGCCAAGGCACCCTCCCGGACCACCGCCCTTTGACCTCTCCGTTGAGCCAGAACTCCAAGAAATCCCATCCTTCCTCTGAACTGACGGCGTAGTCGAATGAACCCCGTCCCCCGGGGGACACCGAACGAAGGATCAACGAACTACTCTCGTTATCGCCGACCGCTCCAGAACGTGCAGAGAAAGTTCCCGCCGATGCCATCCCTTCGACAATGGACCATGGCTGACTGCCTGCAAACTCATAGCCTTGGGCACTGAGACCGCCCGACTCGAAGTTGTCAACAATCGCCACCGGAGCGAAGACGGCATTGAACGACAAATCCCCTTCCACCGTCAGGTTCAGCGGATTGTCGCCCGACGTCACATCTCCCTCCCATCCCACGAAGGTGAAATTAGGCTCCGGAATCGCCGTATAGGTCACTTCGCGGCCCGCGGTCTGAGAACCCGATCCGGGAACAACTGTTCCACCCTCTGGAGCGCCCAAATTGATGTCAAAAACAGTTCCCGGCGTGAACGTATATCGAAGCGCCACCCGGCCCGCTTGATTCGAAAATCCGTCCACCGCGATGGAATAAGCCACCCCGGCCCGCACCGCATGGGTGATCCGACTGGCACCATTTCCCGGTTGAAAATCGTCATTGGAAGCAACCAAATTGAGAGCGGTCACTTTTTCACCGGTGTAGAGCCCCATGATCGTGTCAAAATTGCTTCCGCGAGTGAAAAGATCTAACTCCCCATCCTCAGTCGGTGTGTAACGATACCAGAGGGAGCGTCCCCCATTATTGCCGGCGTGTCGGGGCTCTCCGAACTCGACGGTCGCCCCCGCGTTTAATCCCCCGGCGAGGTCCTCAACCCCAACCAACACCTCGGCATTTGCAAAGTGATCATTGGTAGGATCAGCAATAAAAAAGGTGACACTCAACGGATCGGAGAGGGAAATGTTCCCCGAGAAATCTCGAACACCAGCCCGAATCGTGTTCAGACCCGGATTCAAGGTCGTCGTCACACTCCAGGTTTCCGTTCCCTCAGCAATCCGGGGAACAGTTTCCTCATTGACAATTAGAAAAACTTGGTTAACCCCGGAGGCATTGGGTTCGGGATCAAACGCACTACCACTGATTTCGACCCGATTCCCTGTGGTGATCGTTCCGCTTGCGGGACTGTCAATCGCAACCACCGGGGCTAGCAGATCCGGGCGACCGTTCGGCTCCACTCTCAATCGCAAGGTTCCCGATTCAGACTCACTCACCCCAGATATTGCGATTCGGTATCCTACCCCGCGTTCGGCAGGGAAACTGAGGAACGCGTCCCGTTTGGCTCCCAAATTGTTAATGGAGGCAATCGGCACGATCCCATCCTCGTCCTTTGCAGCCAGGGTGTTTCCGACATAAACGGCAATGATCGTGTCAAAATCAGACCCAGAAGTATCAATGAATCCGACACTGTCGCGATCAGGAGTCCAAGTCCACCAGAGACTCTTATCCGCCCCGAGAACCCCTGCATGGTTGGGTTCCGGCCCCTGCCGAGTAGCGAATGCCGTGCTAGTCACCAACGAATCTCCTTCGGGCGGGAGTTTGAATGATGAGGCGAAATTATCGTTTCCTGGAGGCGCGACCACCAAGTAGTTAATCACCGCTTCGAGCCCCTCATTATCCGGATGGCTCACCCTCAACTGAAAGGTGAGCGTGCTCTCCTCTTGGGGTGCAATCAATTGTGCACTGTAATTTGCATCATCGGCTTCCTCATCCGCCCCCTCCCCATCGTCTTTCAAAAGAATAATACTTCCATCAGGGAAGATTGCCTCGACCGTCGCTCCCGTGATTCCTCGGAGATCGGTCACCCGAACTTCTAGATTAATCTCGGCGTCGGTCACCACAGCCGATTGTGATGGAGGATCAATGGCAACCTCAAGAATCCCATCCGGAGTCGCGTCGAACACGTTGAAGGCATTCAGTCGACCTCCAGTTGCCACGACGCCCGCATAAGCGGGTTGCTTCACCACGGAAGACAAAATCCGTTCCCGAAGTTCACGCACGGCCATGTCAGGGAAGACCGATAGAAGCAGCGCTGCCACCCCAGTCACATGCGGAGCCGCTTGGCTCGTCCCATCCTGGAGTTTGTATTCGTCATCAGCGCCAAACCAGGCAGATCGGATATCCTGGCCAGGAGCAGCCAAGTCGACGCTGAGCAAGCCATAGTTTGAAAAAGTGGCCATCTGGTCAATTCGGTTCATCGCCCCCACCGAAATGATATTCTCCAGATTGTAGCTGGCCGGATATGCCGGTTTCAGATCGTTGTCCTCTCCTTCATTTCCTGCCGCAGCAACCACCAAAACGTTTTGGCTCCCCGCTGCCTTCAATGCTTGGAACACCGCCTGAGTAAAGCCCGGACCACTGAGACTTGCATTCAGGATATGACACCCGTTGGCAACGCCATATTGAATTGCCTGAACGATGTCCGAGGCCACGAAGATTCCAAAGCTGTCGGAAGCCTTCAATGCCATCAGGCGAACATTCCAAGCCACACCAACCACTTCGCCACTATCATTCGCAGACGCCCCCATCACCCCGCTTACATGGGTCCCGTGTCCATTGTCGTCCAGCGGATCACCCGATCCGACAACGGCATTGATTCCATGCACATCGTCAATCCATCCGTTTTCATCATCATCTTTACCATTGTCAGCAATCTCTCCGGGATTCGTCCACATCTGACTTTTGAGGTCGTTGTGCGTATACCAGATGCCAGAGTCAATCACTCCGACCACGACTTCGGTGCTACCCGTCGTGATATCCCAGGCTTTCCGAGCGTCGATATCAGCCCCGATGACTCCTGTTCCATCCCCTCGATTACGGAGGCCCCATAGGGTCCCATCCTGGTAAGAAACATCACGAGGCTCCGCAGCGGTTCGAAAAATGTAATCCGGTTCAACAAATTCGAAGAGTCCACTCTCCTCAAGCGAAGCGAGGGCGCTAGTAATGACAACATGACGTCGATCTTCCGATTCTCCGGAAGAATAGTCTCTGTTCAGTGACTGAATGGTCAGCGGGGATGTTTTGAGCTCAAGTTTCAGCAAACCGGCGACAAGGGAATACTCCTTGGCCACTCGCAGCCCATGTTCTGAAAGGAGTCGGTTGAGTTGGACCCTTTGATTCCCGGTTGCCGGTTTTAGCTTAGCTAGTAATTGAGTCGGATGGGCGTCGACACCATCTACGGTAATCCACCGTTCTTCGGCGGTTGCCGAAACGGAACCCACTGTGACCAGTAATGCTGCAGCCCAACAAGCCGTAATCTTTGTCATCACTCTAAGTAAAATCTTGCCCGCTCCCTTAAACTCAGCGGCTCTCTCTTATCGTTCTGCTTGCCCCACAAGTCCTGATGAGCGCCTACGGCAGATAGGTGACTCGATAGAACCTAGACCCATCCTGAATCGGCACTTCGTCCTTGACCGTCAGCTTTTGCCGATCATGGGCCTCGTTAGAAACTCTTTTCAGGAATTGCCAAGCGTCATCGTCGACCCCAGACCGGTATTCTACCCGATAGTCGGTTTTGGCTGCCGCCACCCAAGAAAGAGTGGTCACCACGGACGCCGCGGTTGCTTCAACACCCACATCCGTCAGGGCAACCCCATCGAAAGGAGCAATGTCGATTCCATTCGCCGTGCCATCCCCGTCGGAGTCGATCGTCAAGGATTCTCTTAAACCCCGGTTGACCCGGATGGTTCTTCCTGTCTCGGACACCACCATATCAACTGAACTGTTGGCACCGGCATAATCCCTTACCCATCGAAGACGACCATCATGCGCCCCATCCAATGCCTCCACCGGAAGGTTGGAGGACGCAAAGTAAACCGTCATGCCTTCCGCGATTTCAAGCCCGGCTGCGCCCGCCGCCTCAAATGCATCACTGAATTGAAGGAAATCAATGTAGATTGCCCCACTCCCAGTGGTGGACACAAATCGAGCTGAAGAACCCGCCGGTCCCGTCAACTCCAGTCGACCCAGCGCGGAATTATTCACATAACCTTCGGGTCGTGGTCCTCGGTCCTCCGCCGCCCATACGTGGTCCACCTGGAAGAATCGTGGGATATTGCTGCCGATACTCGTCCCCAATAAGTCACCCCCGGCAGGCCGCTGTCTCATATAGAAACCATCTCCCACTGTGATTCGGTTGTTCGCTCCCGGTCCACTGTCGGTAAGGGTTCCGGCAACATCGATTCCCAGCCTCAGTCCACTAGCCATTTGGAAATCTTTGAGTTTGTAATCCCGTCCAGAGAGTTCGATATCCCGACCCGATTGAACACTCCCACCTTCCAGTTTGGCGGTGGTGGAGCTGATCAGAACCTGTCCGCCTCCGGCAATATCCCCCGTGTTTTCGAAATAACCCGTCGTGATCCGAGGGCTGAATGCATTCAGGCTACCCCGATTGACAAACCGTTCCAACGGAACTTCCCGGTCAAACCCAAAGTCAGCGATTTCGGCGATCGTAAAGGCACCTTCGTTCACAAACTCCCGAACATTCGGCAAATTAGTGGCGCCGAAATTTGGTAAGGTGTCACTGAAGAAGAGTTCTCCCGCATTGGTTAGTTTGGAGGCATCTGATTTGAACGAACTCATAATCGACATCGAGTCGTTCAATGTCACCTCTTCTCCATTGGCAACAAAATCGTGGGTGGTGACGGGAATCGAGGTTCTTAATTGAGTCCCATCAACGATCAGCACGTGATGGAAGATATCAATCACGTTGGTCACCGAATTGGTTGTCGAGGTTCCGGCAGTCGCATCTTCGGTGATTTCCTCGGTCACGGAACCCGATTGGTTGGTCCAGATCATACTGAAAGCCCTCAGTTGGCCGTTAAAACGACTGATCCGGTTCTGCGCCAAATCCTGAACGTTCAGCACCCCATTGGTGGAGGCCAGATTAAGACTGACGTTTTGACTGTCCACTATTGCGCCACGACTTTCCTGAAGATGTTCGGCATTGATACTGATCAATCCCTCCCCTCGAAAGCGTGTGTTTCTAAGATTTAGGTTCTTGGCGTTGATTTCAACCCGTCCGGGAAGCTGATCCGCAGTGGACGTCCCATTTCGAACCCGTGGTGTCACCAGATTATCCACATCGGCGGCATACGCCGCGTAGAGATTGGTCGACATGGTGTTGCTGTATGTGCTGTTCCAGAAGAGCTCAGGTACGACGTCATAATCGGGAGGAACGGCTCCGGATACCCAATTGTCGGGTTC
>DEAY01000495.1 GCA_002348345.1 Verrucomicrobia bacterium UBA2970 | reverse complement strand
AACCATCTAGTGAATCGTCGCGACTTCTTGCAACAGAGCGGCTCGCTCGCTGCCCTTGCCGCCTTGACTCCCGTTTGTTCCCGGGCCGTCGAACCATTCAGGCGTCCGGGGAAACCCCGCCTCCTGACGAGTATCGCTGCTTATTCCTTCCGAGAGCACTTCATCGATTCGAGCCATCGCCGTAGTCAGCAAATCGCGGCAAAAGACCGGATCTCCCTCTTCGATTTCATCGACTATTGTGCCGATCAAGGCTGCGCTGGAACCGAGCTGACGGGTTACTACTTCCCGGAATCGATCTCGGAGGCATTCCTCTTGAAAATCAAGCGTCATGCCTATCTCCGCGGTATCGCGATCAGCGGCACGGCCGTGGGAAACAGCTTCACTCATGCGCCGGGTCCAAAGCGAACCGAGCAATTGGACCATGTCAAACGATGGATCGATTACGCCCAGGTCATGGGCGCCCCCCATATTCGAGTCTTCGCCGGAAGCAAGGGCGAGTTAAGCCATAAGGAAGCCGTTCGAAATTGCATCCGCGGACTGGAGGCATGTGGGGACTACGCCGCAGAACGAGGCATCTTCCTGGGCATCGAAAACCATGGAGGCATTGTGGCCGAAGCCGATCCGCTCATCGAGATCGTTCGCGCCATCGATAGTCCCTGGATCGGCATCAATCTCGACACCGGAAACTTTCATACCGACGACCCCTACGGCGATCTCGAACGCTGTGCCCCCTATGCGGTGAACGTCCAACTCAAGGTCGAGATTCGACCGCGCGGCCAGAAACAAAAAACCAAGAGCGACCTCGGACGCCTATTCGCCATTCTCCGAAAGGCGAACTACCAAGGATTCGTCGTTCTCGAGCACGAGGCGGCCGAGGATCCCTGGACAACGATTCCCGCCTATCTGGCCGAAATGAACGGCCACATCGCGGCGGGCGCCTAGAACGGCTGGCAACCATTGGAGCGCCTTCTTTTCCCGGTTTGGCCTACCCCGCTGGCGTCAACCGTGACCGGGACCGGCCCTGCTTCCTCGTCCGGTACTGAATCGGATTCAGGCTTGTCGAATCCCCTGCGATTGTTAAGTTCCCGTCCCTTTGTGAGCTTGCTGAACGAAATCAATCAACGGCGTACCTTCGCCATCATCTCCCATCCGGACGCCGGCAAAACCACGTTGACGGAAAAGCTGTTGCTCTACGGGGGAGCCGTCCAACTCGCCGGCTCCGTCACAGCGAGGAAGAACCAAAGAGCCTCCACGTCGGACTGGATGGAGCTCGAACGAAAACGGGGCATCTCGGTCAGCTCGACCGTCCTTCAATTCCAGTACGAGGGATTCTCCATCAATCTTCTCGATACGCCAGGGCACAAGGATTTTTCCGAGGATACGTATCGAGTCCTCACCGCCGTCGATGCGGTCGTGATGGTGATCGATGCGGGCAAGGGAATCGAGAGCCAAACCAAAAAGCTCTTCGAGGTCTGCCGACAACGGGGCATCCCCATCTTCACCTTCATGAACAAATGCGACCGACCCACCCGGGATCCGCTCGGTCTGCTCGACGAGTTGGAAAAGGTCCTGGGCATCCAGTCCTTCCCGGTGAACTGGCCGATCGGGACCGGGACCGATTTCAAAGGGGTCTACGATCGCCTCACTTCAAAGGTTCATCTCTTTGAACGCACCGCAGGCGGGGTCTACCGAGCCCCGGTCTCCATCGGAGGCTTTAACGATCCCTTTATCCGGAATCAGCTGGACGAGGACCTATTCGACACCGTCAGCGAGGAACTCGAAATGCTCGAACTCGCCGGGGCGGGATTTGCCGCCGAAGCCGTGCTGGCCGGCGAGACCACCCCGGTTTTCTTCGGCAGTGCGATGAACAATTTCGGCGTGAAGCTGCTGCTTGACGGCTTCCTCCAGTATTCCCCTCAACCGCAACCACGGAAAAGCGAGGGAACCACGGTCGCTCCAGAAAGCGACGCCTTTTCCGCGTTCATCTTCAAAATTCAGGCCAACATGGATCCCCGCCACCGGGATCGCATCGCCTTCATCCGCATCTGCTCGGGAAAATTCGAGCGAGACATGAATGTGCTCCATCCCCGAACCGGAAAGAAGGTCCGACTTTCCTCCTCCCATAAGCTCTTCGGAAACGATCGTGAGACGGTCAACGAAGCCTTTGCCGGCGATATCGTCGGTTTGGTGGGACTCAACGATTTCGGAATCGGCGATACCTTGACCACCGATAAAAACATTCGATTCTCAGAAATCCCCCGCTTCACTCCCGAAACGTTTGCCTACCTACACAATGCAAACACCGCAAAGTTCAAGCAATTCCGCCAGGGCCTGGATCAATTGCTTCAGGAGGGCGTCATCCAGGTTCTTCAGTTGAAGGACTCGGCAGTCCGGATCCCCCTCCTGGCTGCCGTCGGTCAACTTCAATTCGAGGTCGTTCAGTATCGACTTGAGACCGAGTACCACGCGGAGTCGCGCCTTGAATCGGCCCCCTGGGAAGCCGTCCGTTGGCTGCCGCCCGAGTATCGGGAGGATGACGTGGAGCGGATTCAGCTCCCAACCGGCTGCCGGATCGCCTGGGACCAGAATGATCAGGGAGTGGTTCTTTTTCCGACCGATTGGACCATCAATTATTTCAGCGAAACCAACAAGGGCCTTACCCTTTCCCTCCTTCCGAGTGAGAGCGAAGCGATCCTGGCCGG
>DEAY01000492.1:6467-14029 GCA_002348345.1 Verrucomicrobia bacterium UBA2970 | reverse complement strand
CCAGTTTTCTAGGCGGCGGTCAAGTGGAAAGATGAGAGATTGATTCAGGTGATGACGCTGGTGCAGGACGCTGGCGGTGGGCAGAGTCTGCCCAAGGTGACTGAGAGTGCCTCCATTTCTGCTAATGGCGGGGAGTTTCCGATGATCATGCCCAGCAACTTTTCAGTGATCGGGCCAGGCAAGGTAACCTTCCTGTGGGGCGAGGTTCTGCAGCCTGAGATCGGGCGCACGCTCGAAGAGGATAGCATTCTGTTTGCCCTTCACTTCAAGCTGGTAGGAACTCCTGGCAGCAGTACGAGCCTCAAAATCATCGATGATCCAACCCCATTCAAAATCGCGCCGGCATCTGGTAGTGACATCCATGAGGTGGCTCCCGAAGGATTGATTGAAATATTAAATACCATTGAGCTCAGTGGGCGGGTGACCCTTTTTGGAGAGGGGCAGACCCCGATTCCAGGGGTAAGGGTTGAGGTGGATGTGGACAATGAGTCCCATGAGATCCAGACGGGAGAGGATGGTCATTATCAGGTGACACTGACTCCCGGAGATTCATACTCGCTGCGTGCCAGTCTCAAGACGGACGTGAAGGCCAGTCAAGGAGTGGACGTGTCGGATATTATTCTCTTGCGCAAGCATATCCTCAATCGGGAAAGACTCAGCCGCTCGATGGCCTGGTTGGCGGGGGATACCAATCGAGACAACTCGATTGATGTGGCTGATATCATCGCGATTCGGAAGTTGATTCTCAATCGCACCAGTTTCTATTCCATGAATAACCAAGAGGAAGCCGACGATGTGTTTCGGTTCACACGCCTGAGTCACAAGGATGTGGAGGCCACGGAAAGCTTCACGACGTTATCCGAGGCACTCTCCATCAATTACCAGGGCGTGTCGGGGAATCTCGATGGAGCCGATTTTGCCGCGGTGAAGCTGGGGGATGTCAACGGAGACTGGACTCCCTCTGACGGTGGAGGTGCGTCCTTGAATTCGATGGCGGAAAGGACCCCGCAACCCCGGGGCGGCGCCTCGATAGGGTTCGGATCGACCTGGTCGGATGAGAAGGGAAGTGTCTATGTGGGGGTCAATGTCAGCGCCATGCAAGCCCTGCTGGGGCTTGAGCTGGACCTCATGTGGGATGAGCGCGTCCTGAAGCTGGAGGAGATGACCTCCAGCGTGTTGCATGACTTTGTGTCCGGGGTTCACAGTCATGAAGTCGGTGGCGGAGTCAAGGTCGCCTGGGACGATGCCACGCTGAGAGGTGCCCCGGTGGAAGGGAATGAGCCGGTGATGATCTACCGTTTCACGAGAGTCAGTGAGGGTGGCACGGGATTGTTTCTGGAGCAGGGGTTGATGGTAGGCGAGGATGGGAGTCGGGATTGGATGCAAAGTGCCTCGCTTTACCTGGACTCGGACAACCGTTCCCGATTGGGGATGAGTGGCTCCATCAAGAGTATCGAGCGTCGTGGCGATCGGATTGAGTTGTGGGTGGACACGCGTGGGGCACTCGCCTGGCATTTGGAGGCCATCCCTGCATTCGAATCCTCGCAGTGGTTGCCACTGGAAGTGCTTGATGGCGGTCAACCCTGGCAGCAGGTGGTGATCCCCCACACCGAAGAGATGCAATTCCTCAGGTTGGTGCCCGTCACGGATCCCGAACTATAGGTATTCGCCGGTGAGAAACACAGTAGTCCTCACTAGAATAAGGGGCTTAAGCTTAATGCTAATCGTCATTTCGACCGGGGTTGGAGAGAACACCTTGAAAACCCGGTCGAAATGCATTGATTGGCCAGTCCTGAGAAAAACGTCCGCGGTCAAACCCCTTTAGATGAGGCGTTTTCGATCAAACGCAGGCAAACTGCCGAGTTTCTTCGGAAACACGGACCCGAGACGGGTAAAGAATTAAAACCTGGTGGCAGATCAAATGCTCACGAATCCACTCCCTGAAACGGTGTGAATTTCATTGAGAAAAGGGAGATTCTTAGGGATTTCCTCCCGGCTGGTCATGATAATCATCGGGGGTTAGAATGGGAGGGGGGCTAGGTCAAGGGGTCTTCGGTCACCGAGCGAAGGACTTCCTCCAAGGGGATCTCGCCGGAGGTTGAACGGGCCATCCCGGACTCCCACAAAGTCTGCATTCCATGCTCTTGGGCCAGCGCCTGAAGTTTCCGGGTCCTCATCTTTGTCATGATTGCGTCCTGGATGGGTTCGTTAACGGTCAACATTTCCGCTAACGCGGTTCGACCGGCGAAGCCGGTTTGATTGCACGTTTCGCACCCACCGCCTCGCCGCCAGGAGGCCTCGGGCAGTAAATCACTCGGCACCTTGGTCAGGAGCGTGGGATCGGGTTGGTAGGGCATCGAACAAAGGGGACAGTTCTTCCGGACCAGGCGCAGTCCAAGGACGCCGATGATGCTCGATGCCAGGAGAAAGGGCTCGATCTCCATGTTGATCATCCTGGCGAACACTCCCGCGGTGCTGCCAGAATGAATCGTGCTGATAACGAGGTGACCGGTGAGGCCGGCTTGAACGGCAATGGAGGCCGTTTCCGGGTCTCGGATTTCCCCGATCATGATCACTTGCGGATCTTGGCGCATCAAGGAACGAAGCGCGACCGGGTAGGTGAATTCCCGAGCATGATTGATTTGTGCCTGGCTAATCTGGGAAAGGTTGAACTCAACCGGATCTTCTACCGTGCTGATGCTGATGGTGGATCCGTGTCGGTTGACCAGATGGCACAGAGCGGCGTAAATCGCGGTCGTTTTCCCTGATCCCGTAGGGCCGGTGAGGAGTAACATTCCGGTGGGGCGGTCCAAGAGCTCCTTGAGAGTGGCTGCGGTTTGCTGGTCAAATCCCAATTCATCGACGTCGAAACTGCGGCTCGACGGATCGAAAATCCGAATGACAATTTTCTCTCCCCGGGCGAAGGAATGTCCCTCTCCACCGCGGACGACCGGAAAGAAAGACAGTCTGAGTTCAACGCCTCCCGCCATGAGATCGGCTCGAGCGTGGCCCTCTTGCGGCCGCTCGGTCTCGTAGTTGACCAGATTGGCCATGACCTTGAGGCGGGCCGAGATTTTTTCCGCGAGTTGGAGGGGGAGGTGTTCGAATTCCTTGAGCACACCGTGGAGGCGAAACCGGACGACCAGGCTGGTATCCCAGGGCTCGATATGGATATCGCTCGATTGAGCTTCGATGGCATCGGCGACAAGGGCGTCGACGAGCCGGGCGATGTCGATCTCACCCTCTGCCTGGGGGGATTCAAGGGCTTTTCGGGTTTGACTCACGGGGCCATCACGCTGGCAGCAAAAGGGTCGATTGGCGATGCAAAAGTGGTGAGGCGAGCCCGTTCCGAGGCCGAGATCCTTCCTTACTGGCTGGCGATTTGGATTGCCGTTCCGCTCGGGGGACAAAGGGCTCTGCCCCCGGGGACAAGCGGTTGAATTCATCACCAACTAGGGTAGACTCAGCCCAGAATGTTTGTCACCAGCGTCGGAACCTCAACGCCGGAACGGCAATACTCTCAACGAGAGTGTTGGGAGGCCATTGAGGCCAGCCCCTGCGCTTCCCGACTGTCTAGGCGATCGCGGGCTATCCTCAAAAAGGTCTTGCTGGGTCGTAATGGGGTGTCGCACCGCTACCTTGCCCTTGATCCGATTTCCGAGGCCTTTGACTTGACCCCAGACGCCCTTCACGCTCGTTTCTTGACTCATGCGCCTCGGTTGGCGACAGAAGCGGCGACCCGTGCCTTGGCAAGACGGGGGCTTGAGAGCCTGGATATTGATGGGCTGATCATCAGCACCTGCACTGGTTATTTGTGTCCGGGACTCACCAGCTATGTCAGCGAACGGCTCGGTTTGCCGAGCTGCGCGATGCTGCTTGATTTGGTGGGGCAGGGATGCGGGGCGGCACTTCCTAATCTCAATGCGGCGAGAGCCTTGCTTGCGGGGGGGCAGTGTCGCCGCGTTCTCTCCGTTTGTGTGGAGGTGTGTAGTGCCGCCTTCTACTTGGATGATGACCCGGGTGTGCTGATTAGCGCCTGCCTGTTTGGAGATGGCGGCGGCGCGGTTGTGGTGGAGAAGTCCCCGCCTCAGGACCGATCTTCACTGGAGTGGGTGGATTATGAAACGTCCCTATGTGCCGAGGATCGAGACTTTCTTCGATTCGATCATCGTGGAGGAATGCTCCGCAATATCCTGGCGCCGGAGGTGCCTGAGAAGGCGGCGGGCCATGCCGAGGCCGTGCTGGATCGAGTGCTGGATCGAGCTGGGCTTTCGAGGGGGGAGATCGGGCAGTGGGTCACCCACGCGGGGGGGCGCGAGGTTCTGCTGGCGATCGCTCGTCGGCTTGGTCTGGACCCGGAGTTGTTTCGGCAAAGCTGGGATGTTCTGGAGGAGTGCGGGAATCTGAGCAGCCCGTTTGTCTTGTTCGTTTTGGAGCGTGCCATGGAGGTGATGCCCCCTGGACAATGGTGGTGGCTCAATTCTTTTGGGGCCGGATTCACCAGCCATGGAGCCTTGTTACGGGTGACGAACGGCGCGAATGGAAACTTGGAGAAGAGGTCGACGCATGCGAAGCCGAAGGATTGAACCGGAGATTTTGGATGAACTCAGCGCCTTGGATCCGCGAGCGGTCCGGTCACGACGCGATCTTCGCCGGTTGAATGCGCTGATGGGCCATGTCCGTATCTTTGACGAACAACTGGGGCTTTCCCGGGGACTGCTCGATCCCCGGCGGGTTTTGGATCTGGGAACGGGGGATGGGTGGCTGCTCTACGAATTGCTGGCTCGTTTGCCGGAATCGAGCGAGGGCCGGGAAGTGGTGATGGTGGACCGTCACCCGTCGGTTTCCGAGAGTATTGTCGGTGCCCTCGAGTCTTCAGGGTGGCGAGTGCGGATTGAAGCGGCCGATGTGCTGGATTGGTTGCGGCAGAGTCGGTCGGATTTTGACTGTTGTTGGATCAATCTCTTCCTCCACCACTTACGTGACCGGCAACTCGAGACCCTTTTTGAAGGGCTTCAGGCGCGAACTCGGTCGATTGCCGCCTGCGAACCCCGCCGTGCCTGGAGGGCTCTGTGGGCCGCCCGTCGAGTGGGATGGGTGGGATGCGGACCCGTCACCCGGGCCGACGCGGTGACGTCGGTTGGGGCTGGATTCCGGGGTGGGGAGTTAACTCAACGTTGGCCTCGGCATGCGGATTGGACAGTGCAGGAGCGTGCTCAGGGATTGTTTTCCCATTGGTTCCATGCGTCCCGGTTGAATGGATAGCCGGGGAAAAGGTGAGTCATGAGACCGGTCGTCATTGTGGGGGGAGGACTGGCGGGGTTGGCCCTGGGGATCTTGTTGCGTCGGCAGGGCGTCCCGGTATCTTTGCACGAAGCCTCTCATTATCCCAGACACCGGGTTTGCGGGGAATTCATCAGCGGGGAGGGCATCGAGATTCTCGATGCGCTCGGCTTGCGTGGTGGGTCGATGGGCTCCCATGTTTGTTTGGCTCGAACGGTTAAGTTTCTCTTTTCCAAACACGCTTCAACGACGCTTCCTCTCCCTCACGAGGCTTGGAGTCTTTCGCGCTGGACGCTCGATGCGGCACTGGCCGATCGATTCGAGGGGCTGGGTGGGACCTTGGTGACCCACTCACGGATTCGTCGTGGCGCTCTGGAACCGGGTTGGGTCGATGCTCGCGGGCGAAGACGAAGGGGTGAATCAGGGGCGTGGCTTGGGGTGAAATTCCATCTTCCAACGATCCCGCTTGAAGCGGATCTTGAGATGCACTTTGTCCAACGCCAATACGTGGGCCTCTGTCGAATTGAAACCGGTCAAACCAACTTGTGCGCGCTGATTCCGCACGCGCTTCCCCTGAGAAATCTGGCGAGTCAACCCACCCGTGTTCTGGGTGAGTTGTTTCCCAGGCTAAAATCGCGAATCGAAGGATTGGAGATTGATAAGGATTCCTTTGTCAGTGTTTCGGCCCTTCACTACGGGGGAGGTTCCCGGCAAGCACCGGGCCACTCCGTTCAGATCGGAGACGCTGTGGGAATGATTCCTCCGCTCACTGGAAATGGCATGTCGCTGGCCTTGGAGTCCGCTCGTCTGGCCGCCGGTCCGATGGGGGCCTGGTCCCGGGATCTCTTGGATTGGGGGGAGGTTTGTCGGCAGATTCAACAAGCCCATCGACAGCGATTCGGGAGGCGCCTGGCCGCCGCTCGTTGGCTTCAATTCGCTCTCATCCGGTCCTCTTCGGGATGGATTCAGTCGTGGCTCGCAAAGGGAGCCCCCTGGTTGATGCCGATCGGATTCCGCTGGACCCGCTAGCGAGCAGGGCGAAGGAGTGTTTTGAATCGCTCGAGATCGGCGGTGGGTAATTGACAGACAAAGTCTTCGCAGACGAATGCGGTCGCTTTGTTCTCAAGTGGGGCAGCCGATTTGAGGAAGGGGAGATTCCTGGCCAGGTAGGCTTGTCCCTTCCCGCCATCGGCCAGGAGAACGATTTTGTTGGGGAAAAAGGTCTTGTGGAGGGTTTGAAACATTTTCTTGAAATCCTCGGCGTCGCGGCGTGCCGCAAAGACAATCTGTTTGGGCTTGGCGAGGGAAAAGGTGAAAGCGGCCAGCATCTGGGGCGCAGAGGCGGGTTGAGCCGCCAGGTTGTCGGAGAAGTAGCTCAGAGTGGCGAGGGCTCTTTTCTCTAGGGATTCATCGGCCGTGATCTGAGCGAGTCGGAGCAGGTTGAGGATAGAAATCGAATTGGGAGAGGGTTCCGCGCCGTCATAGTCTTCCTTCAATCGGAGCAGGATGCTGGGATCTTGGCCGGTGGCGCTATAGTAGCCCGCAGAGTCGTCGTCAAAAAAGAGCCGGTCCTGTGTGGATTGGAGGGCCCGAGCCCACTCGAGCCACTGGACATTGAAGGAGGCCTCGTAGAGGTCCAAAAGCCCCTGAATCATGTTAGCGTAGTCATCGACGAAGCCTTCGATCTCGCTGGCGCCGTCGCGATAGTTGCGGATCAACTTTCGAGAATCGGATTGGTAGAGATGGTCTTGAACGAAGGAGGCCGCCTCGGTGGCGGCGGTCAAGTACTCTGGTTGACCGAGGACCTGATAGGCTTTGGCGAAAGCGCCGATCATCAACCCGTTCCAACTGGTGATGATCTTGTCATCGAGATGCGGGCGGGGCCGTTTTTCACGGACGCCAAAGAGCGTCTCTCGGCTCTGCTCCAATTCACCGCGGAGGGCGGCTTCGGACTGCCCAAACTTCTTTGCGGCCTCACCGAGAGTGAGGCGTTGGATGAGAATGTTCTTTCCGGTGAACTCGTTGTGGGGATCGCTGCCGGGAGGCGCATTGCCAGAAGCTTCAACTCCGTAGAATTGATTGAACCGGTTGGCCTTTTCCGGGCCCAGGAGGGTCGCAATTTCATCGTGTGACCAAACATAGAAGGCCCCTTCGCCGTGTTCGGGTTTCCCATGCTCAAAAAAACTATCGGCATCCTCGGCCGAATAGAATCCGCCGGACTCGTGGGTCATGTCCCGAAGGACATAGCCCAGGATGCCTCGCGCGACGTCGGCATATTG
>DEAY01000492.1:4145-6081 GCA_002348345.1 Verrucomicrobia bacterium UBA2970 | reverse complement strand
TCATAGAGCATTTTTTCAAAATGAGGCACGTGCCAGAACCGGTCGACCGAGTAGCGGTGAAAGCCGCCGCCAAGGTGGTCGTACATCCCTCCGGCGGCCATGCTCCGCAGGGTGGAGAGGGCCATTGACTTGGCCTTCTCCCGATCCGCTGACGGGGCCGTCGTTTGCTGGGCATAGCGTTGGAGAAAGTTGAGCGTGACCGGGCGGGGGAATTTGGGTGCGTCCCCAAAGCCGCCCTGCTCAGAATCGTAGCTCGATGCGATTGCCTGGTAGGCCGGGTCGAGCGATTTGGCGCTCAGGGCCTGGTCTGAGTTCGATGTCGGTGCGAAATGCGCCTTCAGGGCCGCCAGGACCTCGTTTCCCCGATTGACCAGCGATTCTCGATCGAGTTCCCAAGCGGTGGCGATTTGTTTGAGAACGGAGGGAAACCCGGGGCGGCCGAATTTGTCTTCCGGGGGAAAGTAGGTGGCACCGACCACCGGTTTCAGGTCGGGCGTGAGCCAAACATTCATCGGCCAGCCCCCGCTTCCCGTGGTGGCTTGGACGAAGGTCATGTAGACACGGTCCACATCGGGGCGTTCCTCGCGGTCGACCTTCACGCAGACAAACTCTTGATTCATGATCGCGGCGATCTCCTCGTTCTCGAATGATTCGCGTTCCATGACGTGGCACCAATGACAGGTGGAATAGCCGACGGATAGAAAGATCAGCTTATTCTCAGCTTTTGCTTTGTCGAATGCCTCTTGGCCCCAGGGATACCAGTCCACGGGGTTGTAAGCGTGTTGAAGAAGATAAGGCGATTTCTCCAGGGCGAGCCGATTGGTATGGGTGGTCGTTGGGGTGGACTCGGATTGGGATGCCTCGGATTCATCCGCCGTGCTGAAGAAGGGGAGGCTTGTCAGCAGAAGCAGGGCGCCTGCCAGAGCGAGGGCAATCTTGGCCTGACGTTTCATCATCAGCGGGAAAGGGGTGTCCATGGGAGTGGTTCCAATTTTGTGACGAGGCTATCAGCTGGGGCATCCAGAAGAGAGAAATTTTTTGCCTCCCTGAACGCTTTGCGGTTTAGTGGGCGGATGTCGTCGGACACGCCAGCGGTGCAACTGCAAGAGGTCGTCAAAACTTATTCCCGCGGAGAAGCGCCCGTCGCGGTGCTAAAGGGGGTTTCTTTGGTGATTCAGCCGGGAGAATTGGTAGCGGTGGTGGGCCCTTCGGGATCGGGGAAGAGTACGTTGTTGAACATTATCGGAACGTTGGATGAGGCGAGCGAAGGAACGGTGACGGTGGACGGTGAATCGGTCGGTGGCATGGACGAGGTTGCGTTGGCCGCGTTCCGCAATCAGAGGATCGGATTTGTCTTTCAGAGTCATCATCTCTTGCCTCAATGCACGGTGCTTGAGAACGTCTTGTTACCGACCTTGGCGTCCCGTGACCCCCGAGTGCAGGCCGCCGCCCGGGAACGGGCTCCGGAATTGCTGAAGCGAGTCGGGCTTGATCATCGGATGGGGCACCGTCCGGGACAATTGTCCGGAGGCGAATGTCAGCGGGTTGCTGTGGTTCGGGCACTGATTAACCGGCCAAAACTACTCTTGGCGGACGAACCCACCGGTGCGTTGGATCAGCAGTCCGCGCAAGCGTTGATCGACCTTCTGCTCGAATTGAATCGGGATGAAAAGGTGACCTTGGTTGTCGTGACCCACGCCATGGGCTTGGCGGATCGGATGACCCGACGATTTGAACTGAAGGATGGGCGTCTCCCGGTGGAGGAACGCTAAATTGAGTTCCGACGCTCCTAACCTCTTGGGACATGCAATTCTGGGATCTCGTCAAACGTAGTTTACGCTTCTACGCGAAGTCGCATGTTGCGACGGTGGGCGGCGCGGTGGTCGCCTGCGCGGTCCTCGTGGGGGCCTTGACGGTGGGCGATTCGGTTCGGGGG
>DEAY01000492.1:0-3828 GCA_002348345.1 Verrucomicrobia bacterium UBA2970 | reverse complement strand
GGTGGGCGATTCGGTTCGGGGGAGTCTTCGAGCCATGGCATTGGCGCGCTTGGGTTCGGTCGAGTTTGCCTTGGTGGCCAACGACCGGATTTTCCGTGATCGTTTGGCGGAATGGATTCAGGAGGACCTGGATCGCGAAGTGGCGGCGGCGATGGTGCTACTGGGAACCGCGAGTCGCGATGGAGGGGCGGCGCGAGCCAATCAGGTCAATGTCCTGGGCGTGGCGAATGATTTTTGGACCTTGGCCCAGGTTCCGGAACCAATGGAACCCCTTCAGGCGGGGGAGGTCTTGTTGAATGAGCCATTGGCCCGACAGTTGAATGCGTCGGCCGGGGAGACCATTCTGTTCCGGGTTCCGAAGCCTTCGAATCTCTCTCGTGAGGCACCGCTTTCGCCGGAGGAGGACACCTCGGTGGCCTTGCGGTTGGTTGTGAAGGGAATCCTGGGGGACCCGCAGTTCGGGCGGTTTAGTTTACAGGCCAGTCAGATTCCTCCCTTGAACGCGTTTGTGAATCGGGAGGCGTTACAGGATCGAATTGAGCAGACGGGCGGGGCGAATTTGCTGCTGGTCGGATCCGGAGATTCAGTGGTCGATGCCGATGGGTTGATGAACGCGATGGCGTCCCATTGGACCCTGTCGGATGCCCAGCTTGAACTCAAGTCCGTGGCGTCCGATACGGCGCTCGAGTTACGTTCGAGCCGGGTTTTCTTGGATCCATTCATCGTGGATTCGGTCAGAGCCATCGAGCCCGACGTGCAGGGCGTGCTGACCTACTTCGTGAATGAGATTCAGGTGGGAGAGCGGATCAATCCCTATTCAATGGTCGCGGCAAGCTCGGCACCCCTGGTCCCCGAGGATCTGGCTGATGACGAAATCATTCTCAACCAGTGGCTTGCCGATGACCTTCGGGCCGGCCCGGGGGACACGGTCGATCTTCGCTATTTCGCAATGGGACTCGGCCGCGAGTTGCTGCGGAAGGAATCGACCTTGACCGTGAAGTCGGTTGTCCCGTTAGAGGGTCAGTATTTGGACCCGAACCTGATGCCCGATTTTCCGGGTCTCAAGGATGCTGAAAACTGCCGGGATTGGGACACGGGATTCCCAATCGATTTGGATCAAATCCGCGATGAGGACAATGCCTATTGGGAGAATCATCGGGGTACCCCCAAGGCCTTTGTGACGGAGAAAGCGGGCGCCTCCATGTGGGCCAATCGCTTTGGAAATCTGACGGCGATGCGATTTGCCACCGATCCCTCCGATCGGGACGCTCTGACCAAGCGACTGGCGGACGCATTGCCTCCGAGCGGATTGGGGCTTTCTTTCTATCCGGTTCGGAAGGAAGCCATGCAGTCGGTTGATCAGGCCCAGGATTTCGGAGGGCTTTTCATCGGATTTAGTTTCTTCCTCATTCTGGCGGCCCTGATTCTGATGAGTCTGTTGTTTCAGTTCAGCATGGAGCAGCGCACGTCGGAGGCGGGCATCCTCCTGTCCTTAGGCTTTCACCCGGGATTGGTGAAGCGTTTCTTCTATTATGAGGGCGGGGCCTTGGCAGCGGTCGGAGCGATTCTGGGGGCTGTATTGGGAGTGGTTTATGCGCGGGCGATGCTCTACGGATTGACCACGATTTGGAGGAGCGCGACGGGGAGTGCCACGCTTGAGTATCATTCTCAGAATGGAACCTTAGTGGGGGGTGCTCTGGGAGGGCTGTTGGTGGCGTGGTTTACCATTTGGTTGGGATCCCGGAAGCAGACCGCCTTACCGGCTCGGGTGTTGCTCCACGGTGGAGGGGATGGGGTCGGCGAATCGGGATCGGCCGGGGCAGGCAGGCGCTTGGGCTTTGCCCTGGTGTTTTTTCTGGGCGCCCTGGCGCTCGTCGGCGGGGCCTTGGGGGCGGACGGCAGTAGCGCCGCTGGGCTCTTCTTTGGGGCGGGGGGGCTTCTGTTGATGGCCGGCGTGATGGGGGCTTCGTGGCTGATTCGCTCGTGGGCGTCGGGGAGTCTGGCCCCATCGCTGAGTCTGGTCGCCATGGGCATCCGAGGCAGTTCCCGCCGGATCAAACGAAGCGTGGCGACGATTGGATTACTGGCGTGCGGCAGTTTCTTGGTGGTCTCGGTCGGTGCCAACAAGTTGGATGCCCTCAAGGGTTCTCGGGAGCGTGGCTCGGGGACGGGGGGATTCCTGTTCTGGGGGCAGACCAGCGAGGCAGTGACCCGCGACTTGAATCGCCCGGACGGGCGCGACTTTTTTCTTCTCGATGACGAGGTGCTCTCGGAGGTGAGTTTTGTGTCGTTGCGGGTGCTCCCGGGAGAGGATGCTAGTTGTCTGAATCTCAATCGGGCTCAACGTCCGAGGCTGCTCGGGGTAAATCCCGCCGAGCTTGCTTATCGAAACGCCTTTACTTTTGCCTCCGTCGATCGGAGCCAGTCCGATGCGGCCAACCCATGGCTGCTGCTGAATGATCAACGATCCGATGGAGCGATTCCGGCAATCGCTGATCAGAATTCGATGTTGTGGGCAATGGGAAAACAGATTGGTGATACGCTTCAGTATACCGATGGACAGGGCAACGAGTTCGATCTCGTCCTGGTGGGGGGCGTCGCCAATTCCGTTTTGCAGGGAAACCTTTTCATCGCGGAAGACTATTTCGTTGAACGATTTCCTCATGCCGAGGGTTATCAGGCCTTTTTGATCGACGGCCCCTTCGAACAACAAGAGGAGGTGGCGACCGCCCTCGGCCGAGCGTTTCGGAATATAGGCATGGAATTGGTTCCGACGGTGCAACGAATGGCCGACTTCAATGCCGTCCAAAATACCTACCTCTCCACCTTTCAGCTTCTCGGGGGCCTCGGTTTGATCCTCGGAAGCCTGGGACTTGGCGTGGTGGTCTTGCGAAACATATGGGAGCGACGGGGGGAACTCGCTCTCTTGCGGGCGGTGGGATTCCAACCCAAGGCCCTACGCCGGATGGTGTTGGCAGAGCACGCGGCATTGTTGGTTCTCGGGCTGCTGATTGGGATCATCGCCGCGCTCATAGCGGTCTTGCCGGCGTTGCTTTCCCCGGGGGCTGAGATTCCCTACCGCTCTTTGGGGGGAACGCTCATCGCGGTTTTTGCCAGTGGATTGATATGGACCTGGTTGGCGACCCTGACCGCGATGCGCGGTGACTTGCTCCGGGCCTTGAGAAACGATTGATAGGGATCGCGAATGAAGGACCCTGATGTGACCCAAGGCCTGCGTAATTGCTGGCTGATTGCGCTCTTGATTCCACTGGTGATGGGTCGAGCGGAAACGGTCTACCAGAATGATTTCACGACGGTTCCGCTGGGTGAAGAGCCCGCTGATTTCTTGGTCCTTGATGGGGCCTTTACCGTGGTGAAGGATGGCCCCAACCGGGTCCTGGAACTGCCGGGAGCCCCGCTCGATAATTTCGGGGCCCTGTTCGGCCCTAGTATCCGAGAGGGGAATCAGATTCAAGTGTCCGTTTTCTCTCGGTCAAAGGGTCGCTTAGCGCCTGCCTTTGGCGTGGGCGTGAATGGATTGGGCGGGTTTCGCGCCTTGGTGAGTGGAAACAAGCGAACCTTGGAGATTCTGCGGGGAGATGAACCCTTGGCATCGGTCGGTTTTCGCTGGAAGGGTGACGTTTGGGTGCATTTGCTCCTGCAAGCGGCCCCCCAATCCGATGGTAGGTGGAGGGTCCGGGCGAAGGTGTGGGAGGGCGACGCCGATCCTCCAGAGGGATGGCTTGTGGTGCTGGAGCACCAGGATGCTCCTCCGCGCGGCAAGGCCTCAATCTGGGGACATCCCTTTTCCGGTCAGCCGATTCGCTA
>DEAY01000243.1 GCA_002348345.1 Verrucomicrobia bacterium UBA2970 | reverse complement strand
GCCGGGGGCCCCGATGAGCCCCCACGCCCGAAGGGATTGGTCGCTGGAGGGATCGGGATCCGGGCTGGTATCGTGCACTGGGAACTTACCTTCCGATTCCAGGGGAATCATTCGGCTCACCTCGTGATTGAGGGCTCGATACCGGTGGACCAGCTGTTCGAGTTGCGGGGCCGCTCGTTGACCAGCGGAGGCCGGGGGGATGTTCCAAAGCATGCGGCCTTCCTGCACCAAGACGAACCCGATGGTGGGATGGGCAAGCGCCGCCAAAAGGCAGTAGTGCTGGATGTGGGACCGTTCGGTTTCCGCCGTGCGGAGAAACTTGCGGCGAGCGGGAAGGTTGTAGAAGACGTTTCGGACCTCAACCGTGGTGCCTGTGACGCCCGCCGCGGATAGGACTTTGAGAATCTTTCCTCCGTTGACGAGGATTTGGGTGCCGTCGGGATCGGCCCCCTCATGTTCTCGAGTGGTGAGGGTGAACCGGCTGATGCTGGCGATGCTGGGAAGCGCCTCCCCGCGAAAGCCCATGGTATGGATGGAGGCGAGATCGGTTGCCTCCTTGATCTTGCTGGTGGCATGGCGCTCGAGTGACAAGAGGGCATCGTCGCGACTCATTCCCATCCCATCGTCCGTCACTCGAATCAGGCTGCGCCCCCCTGCCTCAATCTCGACCTTGATTCGCTGGGCCTGAGCGTCGAGGGCATTCTCGACAAGCTCCTTGACGATGCTGGCCGGTCGCTCAACGACCTCTCCGGCGGCGATCTGGTTGGCTACTTTCTCGGAAAGTAATCGAATCCGTTGCATGCTCGTGGAGAAAGCTTAGAAGGTTTGGTTCAGCCCGGCAACGATTCCTGATCGGCAGGGTGGGCAGTCCCCATAAAGTCACCCATTCGGGCGTAGAGTTCCAGTCCCCTCCTCGAGGCATCAAGGAGATCGGATGCGAGTTGGATTCGTCCGGGTTCGAAAAAGGTCATCGTCGCCGATCCACCGAATGCTAAGAAACCTTTTTCCTCCCCTTTGTCGACGTGCTGATCCGGGAGGTAGGTTTGGTGAATGCTGCCCACATTGGTCGCACCGAATTCGACGATGGTTACCTGCCCCAGGGTCGGCGTCGTCATTTCCGTGACCATTCTCTTGTTTTGCCAGAGGTAATCGAGTTGTTGGCGAAGGGCGAGCGGGCTGACGGAGTAGAGCGAGCCATTGATGAGGGTCGCGGGGCAGGCGAGGCCAGCAGTGGAAAAATGAAAACGATGGTAGTCGGTGGGGCAGAGACGGGAGAGAACGGCGCTTCCGCGGTGGTAGCGGGCGGCCCGGTCTCTGGATTGAAACAACTCAATCAGATCAAACTCCTGGCCCTTGACGAAGACGCTGGGAGCGGCCGAAAGATCGTCGAAGCCCAGGTGTCGTCCGTCTGCCGGAAAACAAGCCTTGGCCGGATCGGAATCCACCGGGCGAGAAGTCGTCCTGAGGCGGCGGGAAAAAAAATCGTTGAAATTCCGGTAGGATTCAATGGGATCGGCGAAGTCATCCGGGTCGATGCCGTATCGCTGGATGAATGGCTTGATCCAGTGCCGGGTGGAGGCGCGATTCATACGCCATCCGTAGAACGAGGAAAAAAAGGGGCGCTTGACGAACAAGCTCACCGAGAGGCGACCCAGAGGGTTCCCGTAGGCCCAACGAAGGAATCCTTCGCCATAGATGGCTTCCGTCTCAATCCGCTGGGTGTAGCGGTTGAAGAACTGGACCGGCGGGAGTTTCAAGAGCGGGAGCTTGGGGCTGATCTCGGCCGGGGATGACGGGACGTCGAGGGCTTCGATGGCGACTTCTTCTGAAATCGTTTCGACGAACTGGGTTCTCGGGAACGTTTCCGAGGAGCAATGGGCCGCCGGCGAGGTGAGGGGGGTGGGGACTCCGGTTCTTGGCGACGAAATGGTTCGTTGATCCGGTAGGGCTTGAGCTCGGCATAAAGGGACTTGGAGAGCCCTGATTTGCGAAATCCGATGAGTTTCGTTCCTTTCAGTTCAAAGTGCTTCTCCAGGTCAGTCGATCGGTAGTGCTGAACAATGGGATAGTGTTTGAACTTTCTCAGGATTTCCGACCGGCTCCGGCTCGAGATGTCGTGCGTTATGAGGAGGAAATGGAGCTGAGATTTAGAGCGGTGGATGATGTGTTGGCCGACTATCAGTGTCCGTGCCCGTTTGATAAACGGGAAGAGTCGTTCGACAAGTTTTTCAGGGGAGTTCATACGTCGGGCCGCACTGCTGGTGCATTCAAACCGATCCACCCAGGGCGTCTAGTTTTTATTGATGGAGGCCCCGTCAGCAACCCCGTGCACGGAGAGGGGGGAGACGGGACGAAGAGCGCCGCTGCAGCGGGTTTCATGGCTTTTTTGGTGATTGTTTCTTGTCGTTGAGAGTTGGTATTTATTGTGCTTCAATCTCGGGCGAGACTGCTGCAAGTCAGGATTAATATTACCGCTCTTGCGACCAGGGATCGGTGACGAGATAAGGGTGAAAGAATGGCCATGGGAGTTCGAGCGAAACTAACCGTTCTGCTGATTTTTTGGGGGCTGTGGATTGGGACTGGGGAAACCAGTGCCCAGGGTACGAGGCCGACTCCCATTCCTAATCCTGAGCCCGAACCCCTTCCTGCCGTTCCTCCGGGGATTCCGCCGGTGGTTCTTCCAAGTGTGCCCGGGGGGGATGCGGGCAGCGTGCCGGATGCTTCTGGGAAGCTGGATTCGGCATTGCGATTGGCGTTGGACCGAGTGATCGCACCGGGTGCCAATACCCTGAAGATTCTTCGTGAATTGAATCTCGACACCAATGCCCGTCTGGAGGTTTTGGTCGAGGTGGAGGTCTTGGGAAATATCGATGGCATTCAGCGGCGAATCGCCGCCTTGGGTGGAAAAGTCGTCAAGAGTCGCTTCGGCGGCGCAGACTTGCGGGCCCGCTTGCCTCTTCGACAAATCCCGCGTTTGGCGGAAGAGCGTGGCGTGGTTTCGATCCGTGCGGTTTCGTTGCTTCTCGGTGACTTGAGGCCGGGCCAACCCGAGGAGGATGTTGGGATCGGTTTGCCGACCGCGCCGACTGTCGGGGTGATCGTTCGGGAGTTTCCTGAGCGAGCCCTCAATTCGATTCGAGACGCGGTGGTGGAGAAACGGAATCGAAGCGGTGCCCAGAAGAAACTGGACACCGGCCTGGTAATCGCTGCTCAACGGAGTCGAAATGCCGAGTTGGCCAATGGCGCCCTTAAGCGCGTTCAGCCGACGCTCACCCGCGATATGACCGATCGCGTCCTGGTGAACATTCGACTGAGGCGGGGGGATGCGGGTTTTGTGAACCAACTTCGCAATGCGGGAGGCGGGATAACCAGTCGAGTGGATCGATTTCGCTCCCTGCAGGCCTGGGTGCCAGTCGCCCAGTTGGAGCGTCTGGCCGGGCATTCCGCCGTCCACTCAATTCGGCGCGCCATTCCCCCCATCACCCGCAAGCAAAGTCATTCCGAGGGCGATATTCGCCACCGAGTGGACGTGATCCGGGGTCAGTTCGGTTTCGATGGGCAAGGGGTCAAGATAGGCGTGATCTCGAACGGAGTGGATACACTTGTAGCCCGTCAGCAGAGCGGTGAGCTGCCCGGAGGCATTTCCGTTTTGCCGGGGCAGCACGGCAGTGGCGACGAGGGAACGGCCATCCTGGAGGTCGTGAACGACCTTGCGCCAGGGGCCGAACTCTTTTTTGCCACTGGATTCCCGAGTGAGGCCCGGATGGCCCAGAACATTCTCGATCTTGCTGCCGCCGGGTGTGATGTTCTGGTGGATGATGTGGGGCATCTCTTGGCGCCGGTCTTTCAGGATGGCTTGGCGGCTCAAGCGGTTGAAACCGTCTTTCAACAGGGGGTGGCTTATTTTTCGGCCGCCGGCAATGCCGGCAACTTTGATGGAGGGACCTCTGGAGTGTGGGAAGGCGACTTCATGGCGTCTGAATTGACCATTGAAGGACAGACCTACACGGTTCATGATTTTGGGGGAGGACTACTTTTCAATGAACTCCGCACGGATCCGCGCTCGATGATAACGCTTCAGTGGTCGGATCCTTTTGGGGCAGCCGCTAACGATTATGATCTCTATTTCCTGGATGAGAACGGAGCCGAGATCATTGCCGTCTCGAACAATGTTCAGGATGGCACTGGCGATCCGCTCGAGTTCATTGACTCTCGACTGGAAGACCACCTTTGGTACCGGTTGGTGATTGTCAAAGCACAAGGCGAGAATCGATATCTCCGCCTCGATACCTTTGGTGCGGAGTTGGAGCGAGTGACCGCAGGGCAGGTGTTCGGTCATCCGGCGGCAAAGAACGCGATTGCCGTTGGAGCGGTCTATCAAGGTTATGGATCACTTGGGCCGGGTTATTTTGATGGAGATGAAATCGTCGAACCGTTTAGCTCGGACGGGCCCAGGAGGATGTTCTTCGATGCCGAGGGCAGACCGCTCACGCCTGATGATTTCAGCGCCTCGGGCGGAATGGTCCGGGAAAAACCCGATTTCGTGGCTGCCGATGGGGTGGCAACCAATACCCCCCTCTATGAGCAATTCTTCGGAACCTCCGCCGCCGCGCCTCATGCCGCCGCCATTGGGGCGTTGATGATTCAGAGAGGGATCACGGATCCGCTTCAAATTCGTCGGCTCTTCGAAGTGACATCGCTCGATGTAGAGACCCCGGGTTTTGATCGTAAATCCGGGCATGGCATCGTCGATGCATTCGGTGCCATGCATTCTCCCTTGGCAATCGATGACCACATGGTGCTTCCTTACTCGCCAGCGTTGATTGTGAGTGAGCCTGCCTTGATCGAGAACGATCAACCCGGAATCTTGTCGGGTGATCTTTCCGTGATGGCGGTCGGATCGGTCACTGAGCGAGGAGGAACCGTGTCGTTGGAAAACGGGTTGATCGTCTACCGCCCCCCCCTTGGGTTCCGAGGCGTGGATCGTTTCTCTTATACCCTTTCAGAAGTCGGGAGCAGCTCGTTCACGGCCTCGGTTTCGGTTCAGGTTGATGATCGGCCACCCTCTCCTCCTTCCTTTCGTATCACTCGAGATGAGTCGGGAACGTTCCTTCTTCTGGTTGAGGGAATGCCGTCCCAGTTTGTTGCCGTGGATCGGGCCGATCGCGTCTGGCCCCCGATCGAATGGTCAGAGCATGGGACGGTGTTGTTGGATTCGCTAGGCAAGGGGCAACTCTCGATCAGCGGGGACTCCGATCAGAGATACTTTCGACTCCGGGGACTCTAGAAGGATTCCGGGATTGTGTCCGGGATTGCTTGTCGGACCACATCATCAAACCACTTTCTAAGCTGTGGGATCATCACGTTGATCGCGCTCTCCGGCCCCCATCTGCCCGGACGCGTCTTGATCGAGCCTGGTTGCAAGATGGTTTGGAGGCAGCCTCCCCTTGAGGGGAGGGTCGCGGAGATTGACGGGATTGGCTGTCGAGGGAGCGCGGAAGGGAAGTGGGAGGGCCGCGAAACCCACAAGCGTGTTCCAATCCGTTACTTACGCCATAATGATACCGGTCGGCTAGGGCGAAAGAAGGGGGCTAAACCGCCCTCTCACTTGTGTGGCACGTGTTTTTTGGCATCGTGTTTACGGAAGAAGGCATTTTTTTCTGATAAGTGGGTGAATCGATGGATTTCGAAGCCGGATGAAGCCAAATAGACGTTGACGGTAGTGCGGACCGAATCGTAGGTTCGGCCCCGATTCCCTCATGTTATGAATTCCATGATTTTGGTATTTTTTCGTCCATTTCGACGGGCTCAGTCCCGGAATAAGGCCTGCATCTTTGTGCTGATTTCGACATTGTTGCTTGGAACGAGCTGTTCGGATGGCACCGATGGAACCCGTCCGGCGAACGAATCATCCAAGCCCCGTGTCGCCCTGGTCATGAAATCACTCGCGAACGAGTTTTTTCAGACGATGCAGGAGGGGGCGGTCGCTCACCAGGCGGGGAGCGGTGGGACCTATGAATTGATCAGCAACGGGATCAAGGATGAGCAAGATGTCACGCGGCAGGCTCAATTGGTGGAGCAGATGATCGCCCAGCAAGTCGATGCCATTGTCATCGCCCCCGCCGATTCGAAAGCCCTGGTATCGGTTTGTCAGCGGGCGATGGAGGCGGGGATTGTCGTGGTCAACATCGATAACCGTTTCGATGAAGCGGTCTTGCAGGACAAGGGGCTCGAGATTCCTTTCGTGGGGCCAAACAACCGAAAAGGTGCTCGTCTCGCCGGTGAGCATCTGGCGCAGCAACTTGAAAAGGGAGACCAGGTGGCGATTCTCGAGGGGGTTCCCGGAGCGATCAACGGCATTCAGAGAAAGCTGGGCTTTGAGGACGCAATGAAGGCAGCGGAAATGGCGATTGTGAGCTCCCAATCCGCCCATTGGGAAACCGACCAGGCAAACCGGCTGGTCGCGGCGCTTCTGACGGAGCATCCGTCGTTGAAAGCAATTCTGGCGTGCAACGATAGTATGGCCTTGGGGGCCGTCGCCGCATTGAAGAGCGCCGGGAAAGAGGAGACAATCAAGGTGATCGGCTTCGATAATATCTCTGCCGTTCAGGCCCTTATGAGGGATGGTCGTGTCCTCTGTAGCGTGGACCAACATGGCGACCAACTCGCTGCCTTCGGGATCGAGTATGCGTTGGAGATTCTTGAGACCAATGAGCTTCCTGGGGATCGGGAGACCCCCGTCGACCTGGTGACGCCAAAGACGCTTCCATGAACGCAGAGGAGCCGGTCATGCTGCTCGAAGCGGTAGGGATTGGCAAATCCTTCCCTCCCTCCACACAGGCCCTCGATGGGGTTGATTTTCAGCTTCGGGCCGGTGAGGTTCATGCATTGGTAGGCGAGAACGGGGCGGGGAAAAGTACCTTGTCCGCAATCCTGGCGGGGATTCACCAACCGGACACGGGGAGGTTGGCGTTGAACGGTGCGGCGTTTGCTCCCCAACATCGGCGCGAGGGGGAAGCGGCAGGGATCAGGATCGTGCTTCAAGAGCTGAACCTGATCGACACGCTTTCGGTCGGAGAGAGCGTGCTGCTTGACCGCCTGCCTCACCGATGGGGCTGGATCTCCCAAGGGCGACTCCGATCCCTCGCGACAGAGGCCCTCAGTTGGGTCGGATTGGAATCCCTTGACCCGTCTCTGCGGGTCGCCTCGTTGAGTGTGGGGCACCGGCAGTTGGTTGAGATTGCCGCTGGCTTGGCCGCAAAGGCAAGCGTCTTGATTCTTGATGAGCCCACCGCCGCGTTGACGGAGACGGAGGCGGAATCTCTGTTTTGTCAAATCGCCCGGTTGAAACGACAGGGGGTCGGAATCATCTATATCTCCCATCGAATGGAGGAGGTTCTGCGCATTGCGGACCGGGTGACCGTTCTTCGGGACGGACATCGTGTGGCGGAACGGGACACGACCGATCTGGGGATTCAAGAGTTGATTCATCTTATGGTGGGGCGAACCTTGGAATCCCAAGCGCCGCGTCCGGTCAGGGTCGAAAACGTGGCAGCCTTGCGGGTTGAACATCTTTCCGTGGGGGATCGGGTTCGTAACGTCAGTTTCACCCTGCATGCCGGTGAGATTCTCGGGTTTGCCGGGCTAATGGGGGCGGGACGGACGGAAACCATGAGGGCCGTCTTTGGGGCCGATCGCCCTACGGAGGGCCGGATCTTCATGGGAAATGACCCCGAGCCTCTGGCGATCCGGTCGCCCCATGATGCCATCGCGGCTGGAATTGCCATGGTCACAGAAGATCGGAAGCATGAAGGCTTGCTGATGCCATGGTCGATTCAACGAAATATCGGCTTGCCCCGGCTTCCTTCGTTGAGCAACGCCTGGGGGTGGATTCGGGGGCAGGACGAAGCGGCTCTGGGCGAGCGACAGCGGGCGTCTCTAGAGATTCAATGTTCGAGCCTCGACCAATCGGTGCGGGAACTGAGTGGCGGCAACCAGCAAAAGGTCGTCATTGCCAAATGGTTGAGCGGTGAGAGTCAAGTGCTCATCTTTGATGAACCGACCCGAGGAATTGATATTGGTGCCAAGTTTGAAATCTACCAACTCTTGGAGAAGTTGGCCGCGGAGGGGAAATCGATTCTAGTCGTTTCTTCTGAACTTGCCGAACTTTTGCATCTCTGTGACCGCATTGCCGTGATGTCGCGTGGCCAATTGGTGAGGACGTTTGAAAGGTATGAATTTGGTCGCAAGCAGATTCTGTCTGCAGCGTTGAGCCGCCATCTTTCGGCTGAAAAGAGCGCTGCCTTGGAGGCTCAACCATGAGTGGAGAGGCCTCCATCCTGCGGGGGTTCCGGCGGCAGTTGGGGGTCTCCCTCGGACTGATCTTCGTCTTACTGGGATTGATCGTCTTCTTTGGCTTGGTGACAGAGAATTTTTGGAGTGCGTTGACGTTTCGAACGATCGCAAATCAGATTCCCGATGCCGTTTTCCTGGCCGTCGGAATGACCTATGTGTTGATGATTGCCGGAATCGATCTTTCCGTGGGATCGGTGCTTGGTCTTTGCGGAGCCGTCTTGGGATTGTCCATGACCCGATGGGGATTCCATTGGGTGCCTGCGGTTCTTCTATGTGGTTTGACCGGGGCGGTTTGTGGGGCGCTCAACGGATGGGTGACGGTTCGTTGGTCTCTGCCCTCCTTCATCGTCACCTTGGGCATGCTTGAGGCGGCACGGGGAGGAACTTATCTGGTTTCTCAATCGCGGACCGCATACATTGGATCAACCATCGAGCACATCGCCGGGGCTTCATTATTTGGGTTGTCCGCCCCGATCTGGGTGGCTTTGTTCATGGTGATGGTCGCCCAATTGGTTTTAAGTCGGACGGTTTTCGGTCGCTACATGGTCGCCATCGGGACCAATGAAGAAGCCGTTCGTTTGTCAGGAATCAATCCTCGACCGATCAAGATTGCGGTCTTCGTGCTGAGCGGTTGCATGGCCGGCTTAGCCGCGATCAGCAATGTTTCGCGACTGGGGGCCGCCGACCCGAACGCAGGCGGAGGCTTTGAACTAACGGCCATCGCGGCCGTGGTGATCGGAGGAACGAGCCTGATGGGGGGGCGAGGGTCGGTGGTGAGTTCGCTCCTCGGCGTGCTGATTATTGCCGTGCTTGAAAACGGACTCGCCCAGATGGGGGCTCAGGAGCCGACCAAGCGATTGGTCACGGGAGCGGTGATTGTGGTGGCGGTGATCCTCGACCATTACCGGAATCGAATGGGGCGGCGATGAAAACCTTTTTACGGAAGACGAATCGATCAGTAAATGAAAGGACAAGCGTTATGAAAAAGACGACATGGTCACGCCCCCTTTGGGTGGGGTTGGTTGGATTTATCTGTTTAACAACGATCACCACATCGATTGCTGAAAAGGTAAGGGTTCTCTTTGATTCGGATGCCAATAACGAACTCGATGATCAACACGCACTGGCTTATCTCCTCTTCAATGGGGGAAGCTTTGACCTCGAGGGAGTCACGGTGAATCGTACTAGAAACGGAGGGGACGTGAGCAAACATCGGGAGGAGGCCATCAGGGTCGTGAAGTTGTGTCAACTCCATCCCCGGGTGAAGGTGCATTTGGGCGCCAACGGGAGCTTCGACGAGATCAAGGGTCAGGTGGGGCAGGCGTCTTTTGATGGATCCGACGCCGTTGACCTCATCATCCGTCGAGCCCACGTAAAGGATGACCGGCGATTGATCCTGCTACCGGTTGGGAAACTGAC
>DEAY01000023.1:10396-10534 GCA_002348345.1 Verrucomicrobia bacterium UBA2970 | reverse complement strand
CGGGGCCCCGTTCCGCGAATTCTCGGTAACCGTTTGACTTGAAAAACATCGAACCTTAGATTTCGACTAGATGCTTGCGAGTAATCTACCGGCGCCCCCAACACCTGTTTCGTCCCCCTCGCCCGCTGAAGTCTGGGC
>DEAY01000023.1:9845-10004 GCA_002348345.1 Verrucomicrobia bacterium UBA2970 | reverse complement strand
CCCGGCAAATTGATTCATTTGAACCGGAAATCGCCGAACACGCCTCCTATGTGATCTCCAATCCCGGGAAGCGGCTGCGGCCCCTTCTGGTGGGGCTTGCGGGCGGCGCGCACGAGGGTTATGGCAAGTCCCTGGTCGAAGTCGCCGTCGTCATCGAGA
>DEAY01000023.1:2630-9521 GCA_002348345.1 Verrucomicrobia bacterium UBA2970 | reverse complement strand
TCATCGAGATGGTGCACCTGGCCACGCTGGTTCATGATGACATCCTGGATGCCGCCGAAATCCGGCGAAATCGGCCGACACTCGCCTCTCGGTTGGGCAATGACGTCACCGTCCTGCTGGGAGACTGCCTCTTCGCACACGCCCTCCGATTAGCGGCCTCTTTCCCGACCACCGAGGTTTGCGCCGCCGTGGCCCAAGCAACCAAACGGGTTTGTTCCGGCGAGATTCTCCAGACCCTCAATCAGGCAAAGCATCACACTCAGGCCCACTACCTCAAGGTCATCGAAATGAAGACCGCCGAGCTTTTCGCCCTCTCCTGTGATCTCGGTGCCGCGTTTGGTTCCGCCATGGACTCCGAGCGACGATCCCTCCGCCAATACGGCTTATCCCTGGGAACGGCTTACCAGATCTTCGATGATTGCCTGGATATTTTCGGGGACGAAGCACACACCGGCAAATCCTTAGGAACGGATTTAATGAAGGAGAAAAAGACGCTCCCGGTCCTCCTTCTCCTGGAAAAAAGCAATCCCGATGAAAAAAAACAGATTATTTCAAAACTAAATGACTGGGATCGGTGTCATATTCCCTGGCTCATGAAACGGATGGCGTCCCAACACATTCTGGAGCAGTCCCAATGCTTCATTCGAGACGTCCTCGAATCATCCCGCCGCTGTCTGGACGCCATGGAAGGATCCCGGGTGGCGGCCCCATTGTATAAACTGTCCCAATTCTTGGAATTGAAGGTCGACGAAATGGCCCCGAATATCCCTCCAGGAACCGATCCGACCTGATGCCCGCAGCGACCGTCACCGCCCCGTCGACGACCGAGGCCCATGAGAGCGCCACAGAGCGCCCCGAACGGACCCTGATCGCTGCCTCCCGCGAGGGCGATTTATCTGCATTCGACGAACTGGTCCGACGCTACCAGTCGAGGATCTACGCCACCATCTACCACATGACCTCCAATCGTGAGGACGCCGATGATTTGGCCCAAGAGACCTTTCTCAAAGCCTTCAAGGCGCTGAAGTCGTTCAAGGGAGACTCTTCCTTCTACACCTGGGTTTACCGCATCGCGATCAACAAAACCATCAACTTCCTCAAACAAAGGCGTCGAAAATCAGCTCAACTGAGCTTGAACGAGATGGATCTCTCCGGCGAGGGCCAGGGCCACATCCTTGAGTTTATCTCGGAACACACGCCTCGCCGCGACGTCCGGCTGCATGAGTTGCAGGCCAAATTGAACGAAGCGATGCAGAAACTGTCGGAAGTTCATCGGCTGGTGGTCACGCTTCACGACATCCAAGGCATGCCCCACGAAGAAATTGGCAAAATCATGGACTGCAACACCGGAACCGTCCGCTCACGACTCTTCTACGCGCGTCAACAATTGCAGGGCCACCTGAGCGATTACCTGAAGCAGTGATGTCCAAACCTTCCCATCAGACGGGTTCCCTCGAAAAACTTCTCCAACTCAAGCGTTGGGAGACGCCTCCCCCGGAACATCTTGATCGGATTTCCTCCCGGGTGATCGCCCGGATTGAAGCGGACCAAGCGGTTCCACAGGAGACGCTATGGTCCCGCCTCTGTGACTTCCTTGACTTCAAGCCCGTCCTCGCCTGTAGCTACAGCGCGGCCGCGATGGGCCTGCTCGTCTTCGGGCTCGGGATGAAGGATCAGGTCAAGCCGCCCCCGCATTGGGGGCAACAAGGGCTACCGGCCCCAAGCCATCGGACGGGAATTCAACTGACGGGAGTTCCGCTGCAGACCGAGACAAACGAAAAGGCCGCGAGTTTCCGGCTTCCCTCATCAGCCAACCTTTGGCGGAGCGGGGTTCCGGTTGGATCGGGCAGCGTCCATCGGAGCATTCAACCGGTTGTCCAGACCTCCCTGTCCTCTCCCATGAGCCATCCTCTGGGGGCGCCCCTTCTCCAGCACAGCCGACCATCGGGCTTCAACCCAGCTTCAAGCCGTCCCACCGCCATTCCGGCTCGATTCGAGCCTTGACTCCTTGTTTCCTCCTCGACGGTTGAAGAAAAACACCCGTGGCTTGTTAACGCCACGGGTGGGAGTCCCGAACAAAAGACTCTGAAAAGCTAATAGACCCGAGAAAACAGCAGGTTCATCACCGGCGATTTGATCAGGAGACGGTTTTTGTTGATGGTGGCCGTAATTCCGGAAAAGCCATCGATCTCGAGCTCATAGCGCCCGGAAGCCTTTCGCTCCCAGTTCCCGTCGCTTCCGATTCTGAATGGCGTCGACTGGGCACCCTCTTCCTCCTCCTCCTCTTCCCCCTCTTCGCCGCCCGCTCCACCACCCCCTGGTGTTAGCCCGTAACGGGCCTGCATCTCGGCATCCATTTGAGGCATTCCCCCGCGCCCTGCGCCACCGAATTGCTGGCTCTGGCGTGCCCGAGCCGCAGCTTCCAGCTTCTCCTGAGCAGCCCGTTCAAGGTCTCGAAGCTGTTCAAAAAGTTCTCCCAACTTGGTCAGCACCATAGGATGAATCGCCTCAGCGCCGCTAGCTAAGCCCGGACTAGCGATCAAACCCGGAGCGCCATACATGGATAGCCCAGGCCCGTCTTCCGATTCCCCTCCGGACGGCGTGATCACCAACTGATTATCCGGATAAACAATCAAGCTCGCACCATCCAAAACGTTCTCAACCAGCCAAATAACGGCCCGCATCTGAGAGGATTTGATCCCTGCCGTATTTCGCTTTGTGTGATTGATCAGGGCGTTGCCGTTCAATTCCCATCGTCCGAGAATTCGTTGCTCGGCGTATTTCGGCGATTCACCCTCTTCAAGGTATGTCCGCAAATCCTCCAGATCGGTCTGGTTCACGAGAATGTCGAACAACTCCCGATTGGCCATCACCTTCTGTCCCAGCGGATGCTTCATGATTTCCGCCAAGCTCGCTTGCTGGACCAACATCCCATGAAACTCGGAATCCCCACCGATCTCCTGGATGTCAGCCCGATCGCCCAGTTTCAAGAACGGGGGGTAATTGCGATACCGATTCTCCAGGAGCGGGTTGCGATGCGATAAGCCGATCAAATCGGAAACCTCGTAAAACTTCTTGGGCATCGGGTCCAGCGCAGCAGCCATCTTGGCCAATCCGTTCGAATCCATTGCCACCCGGGTCTTGGTGATGAACTTCAACCATCCCGGATCACTCTCCGTCGAAACCTGGTAAGTCAGGTAACCGGCCGAGTAAATCCCCACTCCGAGAACGACCGAATAAAACACTCCGGCCACCAATCCAAACGCAGCCCCGATTCGGGCATTCAATCGCTTGAACATCAATTGCGAGGCCTCGTCGGTCTTGTATCGAAAGTAATTGCGAACCTTGAGGTGCACCACAATGCCGATGATCATGAACACCAACCCCACGACAATGAACGCGGTGATCGGCGGCAGAACGGCCAGGAGAATCATGTTGGTCACCCCAGAAGCCGTGTATATCGGCAACATCATCGGTGCCATCGGCATGGCCAGCATCACCCCAACGAAGAGGCCGAGGACCGATATCCCCATCTGGATGGAACCTTTCAAGTAGCCAAGGCCGGCGAAAACCGCCAGCAACAGAATTGCAATTAACCAAATCATGGTGCTCTAAATCGTGTGTCCTTTCGCCCTATTAATCACGAAAAATCTTCCCAGTTAAAGCGATTAATTAGCACGATTGATGCCAGCCCAAGCCCCAGGAACCCACCGACTCAATTCACTCTCCCTGGAAGGGACTCCTCGCTGGCGCGAACGAACCCCGCGCCCTCGCCATACCCCCATGCCGTGAATTCGGGTCGCGAAGCGCCTTTTTTTCCCGCTGCGGTCTCATCGACCCACAACCAATGCCGTTTTGGCACTCCCCTCCCCGAATCAGCGATCCCGACATCCCGTTTCCGCCAATTTGAGTTGTCCACCGAGCTGTTTTGCTATAAGTGCTTCTATTTCTCATGGAGCAAGGAAAGCGACTCAAATCGGTTCTCAAGGAATTCTTCGGCTACGACGAGTTCCGTCCGCTTCAAGAGGAAATCATCGTCGAAGCGCTCGCGAAAAAGGACGTCTTGGCCGTTCTGCCGACCGGTGCCGGAAAATCGCTGTGCTTCCAAATCCCCTCCCTGATCAACGAGGGAACCACAATCGTCATCTCGCCGTTGATTGCCTTGATGAAGGATCAGGTGGACGTCCTGAGCGCCAACGGAATCCCTGCCACCTTTCTCAACTCCTCCCTCTCCCCGGACGAGCTTCGACGCCGCCGAAACCAAATCCTCTCCGGTCAAATCCGCATCCTTTACCTTTCCCCCGAACGGATCGCCCTCACTCAGCTCGCCGAGGAGACCAAAGCACTCTCCATCGACCTCATTGCCGTCGACGAGGCGCATTGCATCTCGGAATGGGGCCACGATTTCCGACCTGAGTACCGTCACCTCGCGGCCCTTCGCCGGGACCTGCCCCAAGTGCCCATGATGGCCCTGACGGCCACCGCGACGGAGCGGGTTCGCGCGGACATCGTCTCGGCGCTGGGACTCGACATCCAGCAACCCTTCATCGGCAGCTTCGACCGAAAGAACCTCACCTACCGCATCGATGACAAGCAAAACGGCTTCAAGAAGATCCTCGCCTTCCTGGAATCGCGTCGGGATCAATCGGGAATCATTTACTGCCACAGTCGGAGCGGTGTGGAGCGCCTCGCCACTAAACTCCAACAACACGGTATCCAGGCCCTCCCCTATCACGCCGGTCTGGACCGTGACGTCCGCTCCCGCCACCAGGACCGGTTTATCCGAGACGAATGCCCGGTCATGTGCGCCACCATTGCCTTTGGTATGGGGATCGACAAACCCAACGTCCGCTTCGTCGTCCATCAGGATCTCCCGAAGAATATCGAGTCCTACTACCAGGAGACCGGCCGGGCCGGCCGTGATGGTCTGAGGAGCGATTGTCTCCTGCTCTACAGCGTGGGGGATGCGACCAAGCACAGGCTCTTCATTGATGAGAAAGCCTCTGCCCAGGAGCAAACCATCGCCCGGGAACAACTCGAGCAGATGATCCACTTCTCTGAAAGCGATCGCTGCCGACGCGCCTTGCTGCTCGAATATTTCGGCGAAACCTACCCGGAGGCTTCGTGCGACTCATGTGACAATTGCCTGGACCCCAAAGCCACCTTTGATGGGTCGGTTCCCGCCCTGAAGGTGCTTTCCTGCATCTATCGCGTTTACCAGCACTCGGGATTCGCCGTCGGATTGAATCATATCGTCGAAATCCTCACCGGCGCAAAAACGGAGAAACTGCGCCGCTGGGGCCACGACTCCCTGAGCACCTACAACATCGGAACCGAGTTTGGCCGAAGCGGGTGGTCGCATCTCATCCGACAACTCATTCACCACAAACTGGTTCAGCAGGATCCCAACCGCTTCAACACCCTTCATCTCACCCCCCAGGGAACGACCTTCCTGAGAGAAAAGCCGAAACTGGCGCTCATCCAGCCCCCCCAACGCCCGGGATCCGCCTCCCCATCCCTTCCCGCTTCGTCGGACGATTTCGATCCCGAGCTCTTCGACCGGCTGCGAACCGAACGCAAACGACTGGCCTCCGAACGGGGGGTTCCGGCCTACGTCATCTTCTCTGATGTGACCCTCCGTCACATTGCCCGCGCCTACCCAACCACCACTGAGGACCTTCTCGAGATTCACGGCATCGGCGCCGCCAAACTCAAGGACTACGGCGAGCTCATCCTTGACTGCGTTCGGGAGCACCAGTCGCAGAGTCCGGCGTCCGAGCCCGCCGCGAATTCCCCAAGTCAACGTCTACCGGAGAGGATATCGAAGCTTGGGATCACGAAGCGGCGTCCCCAGGCGGGAGCCCAAGATCGGTTTGTCGGGCCGTAACCCCAATTCCCGAAGAATGGCAATCACCCGATCCGGCCGATCGGACTGGATGTAATCCGCCCCGATCCGGATGGCCTCGCGCACGTAGAGGTCCGTATCCGCCGTCTCCAAGCAATTCACGAAGGCCAGGGCGCCACTGAGGTGGGCGTCGCGGACCGATTGTTCGGTCACCGCATGCCAGTCAAAGTTGACCATCGCCGGCCGCAGTCGCTGGACGAGATCCCTCACCTGGCCTGAATGTTGAACGGTCGGCCGGATTCGAATCCGGGGTTCCATCCCCGTCAACCGCTGGCACCGTTCCCACGAGGCGTGGATCGTGGCATGATCTTCCATCCCCGCCGCGCGAACCGCCGCCACGAGCTTGCCCAAATCACCGCCCTTGAAATCAAGGTCGGCGTCGATTCGCCCCTTCATCAAGGCAAGTGCCTCCCCGAGTCCCGGAACCCGAATCACCTCCGTTCCCTCATGAATGACCTCCAACCGAGCAATCTCAGCTCGACTCAGTTTGGTAACGGCACCGCTTCCATTCGTCGTCCGGTTGACCGTCGCGTCATGCATGAGCACCAGATCACCATCCACCGTCTGGCGAATGTCGATTTCAATCAAATCCGCCCCGACCGCGATGGCTTTCTCGATCGCGGGCAGGGTATTCTCGGGCGGCCCCAACAGGACGCCGCCACGATGGGCTACGACCCGGATGCCGGGCCATTCATACTCCGAGGATCCCTCACTCCGCTTCAAGAGCCGACCGTGATCGCCATCCACCACCAGCACCCGCCCCCCGGTGCTCCGCACTCGATAGGCCTTGCCGCGTTCGGTTTGATGAAGCTCGACCGATTCGACGGCGACCCCCGTGTGAATCTCGGCGACATGGATCGCTTCCAGTTGGGACACCGCTTGCGCCCACAGCTCGGATTCGAACCAGGCCACACCAACCATGATTCCGATCCCCCCGAAAACAACTCGCAGATTCATCCCCCCACCTTCCCCCGAATGAGCCGTCT
>DEAY01000023.1:0-2323 GCA_002348345.1 Verrucomicrobia bacterium UBA2970 | reverse complement strand
CCCCCGAATGAGCCGTCTTCCTCAAGTTGAATTGAAAGGCAAATCAATGACCACCCGATGCCGTCTTCAGCGACTCATCGTTCCCTTGACTCATCCCTCCGGCCCTCCCCTCGGACAGGCCGCTTCCGGCAAAAAACCTCGACGAATGCTCACGACTTGCAACACTTGGACCTTGATCATGCTTGTTCATCAGCCCTCTCGAATCCGCCAACCCGGCATCCTGCTGCTCACCACGCTACTGGCCTCCCTACTGGCCGCCCAACTCACGGCCGATTCCTGGCCCCAATGGCGGGGACCCAATCGCGACGGGAAATCTGCGGAAACCGGCCTCCTCAAGTCATGGCCCGAGGCAGGCCCCCCCCTGGCCTGGAAAGTGACGGAACTCGGCGAAGGCTACGCAACGCCATCGGTTGCCCAAGGCCGGATTTTCGGCGCGAGCTACCGGGGGGAAGACGAATTTGCCTGGGCACTGGACGAATCGGGTGGTCGTTTGATTTGGGAGACGCGCACCGCCCCGGCCGAACGCGATGTGGGCTATTCCCATGGTCCCCGGTCCACCCCGACGGTCGATGGAGACCGCGTCTTCACACTCGGTGCCGGCGGCCACCTCACATGCATGGATCGTCAAACCGGCACCATCCTCTGGCAGAAAAACCTCAAGGAAGATCTCAACGGGCGAATGATGTCGGGGTGGGGCTATTCCGAATCGGTGCTGGTGGACGGAAACCGAGTCCTCTGTTCGCCCGGCGGAAGGCAAGGAACTGTGGCCTGCCTCAACCGGGACACGGGCGAGCTGGTCTGGCGTTCCACCCAGCTCAAGGATTCCGCCGCCTATACCTCGATCACCAAGCAGACCATTGACGGCCACGCTCAGTATTTGACGCTGACCGGCGAAACGCTCGCCGGCATTTCCCCCGATACGGGAGCCCTCGTCTGGAGAGCAAAGCGCAAAGGGAAAACGGCTGTGATCGCCACCCCCATCTACCACGAGGGAACCGTCTTCGTCACCTCCGCCTACAACGTGGGGTGCAACCTATTCGAGATCAGCCAACGCAACGGTCGGTTCAACGCCAAGGAGCGCTACGCACACCGTGACGTCAAGAACCATCACGGCGGCGCCATCCGCATCGGAGACCATATCTTTGCCTCCAGCGGGCCAATCCTGGTCTGTCTGGACATGGCATCGGGGGAGGTGGCATGGGAACAACGCAGCGTCGGCAAAGGATCCCTCACCTTCGCCGATGGGCATCTCTATCTCCGAAGCGAACAGGGCCCGATTGCGCTGATCGAAGCCAATCCAAAACAATATGTTGAGAAAGGCCGCTTCGGGCAACCGGACCGCAGCGGCAAACGGAGCTGGGCCCACCCCGTCGTGGCCAACGGACACCTCTTGCTCCGCGATCAGGATCTCCTCCTTTCCTACGACCTCAGGCCACAACGCTAACCCAACGCAACCTCTCCATCGAATCATGACCCTCCCCTCATCCCGTCGCCAGTTTCTCTCCCGCACGCTCAAGGCAATGACCTGCGCGGGCATCGCCCCGAGGGCCTTCGCCGCCACCGCCGGGGAGGCCTCGGTCGTACGGCACGGCCAGATTCGGCAATCGATCATGGGTTGGTGCTTCAACCCGATGCCCCCGCTTGAACTGGCCAGGCATTGTCGGGAAATTGGTCTGGTCGCGATGGAGGGAATCAGCCCCGAGGTCTACCCCCAGATACTCGACCTCGGACTCAAGATTTCATTGGTTGGAAGCCACAGCTTTTCGAGAGGACCGGTTTCGCGGGCCCATCATGACCACTGCCGCACCCTGCTCAAGGAACGCATCGATCTGGCGGCCAAAATCGGAACCAAGAACGTGATCACCTTCACCGGCATGAGTGAAGCGGGAATCTCGCCCGAGCAGGGCGCGCGCAACTGCGTCGAGCTCTGGAAGAGTGTGATGAAGCACGCCGAGTCCAAAGGCATCAGCCTGGTGTTGGAACACCTGAATTCTCGAGATGATTCCCACCCCATGAAAGGCCATCCGGGTTACTTTGGAGACGATGTCGATTTCTGTGTGGATCTCATCAAGCGCGTCGATTCTCCCTCGATGAAGCTGCTCTTCGACATCTACCATGTCCAAGTCATGAACGGCGATATCATCCGCCGGATCAATCAATACCAGGAGCTGATTGGGCACTACCACACGGCCGGCAACCCCGGGCGAGGCGAACTCGATGCCGATCAGGAAATCAACTATCCCGCTGTCCTGCGCGCCATCCTCCGTACGGGTTACAAGGGCTATGTGGCCCAGGAGTTCATCCCCACCTGGGACGACAAGGT
>DEAY01000311.1 GCA_002348345.1 Verrucomicrobia bacterium UBA2970 | reverse complement strand
ATGGGTTCTTGTCGCATGATCCCTGGAGTGGCTCGTATGTTGAGGGTGCCTCTCAATCTTTTGCTGGTCTTTGGGCTGGTCGGGAACCTTTGGTTTCCGGCGGTTTCGTCGTTCGGAGCAGAGGACCTGCCCGAAGGGCGGGGCGAAGCCCGTTGTGCCTGCCTTACGGATTGTTGTGTTGCCGACTCGCCGGACCCCTCGGCGAAGCTTCCCCCTTTGGCTCTGCCCCTCTGGCAGACGGGGGAGAGCCTGCTCGCTCATCCGGGCTCGTTCAGTCAATTCGTGTCCCTGGTCCTTTTGGAGAAGGGGGCAAACGGGTTTCCCCGTTCACGGATTGGCGATCGCCAGCAGGTCTTGCCACTCTTCCTCTCTTTCCGATCACTTCTGATCTGAACCCGGTCTCCTGACAGGCGGATTGTGTACCCGTTCGAGGTTGTCTTCGTCCGGGAATGGATGAAGCGGTTGACGCTCCATCGTGGTGTTCAGATTGGATGTTCATGAGATACAGATTATTCTTTTTTGTCCGGGTGTTTCTAGGGGGGCTCATTGTGTGCTGGGGAGGCTGTTCGGTGCCTCCGAAGGAGACTTCGATTCGTCTGCCAGTCGACTCTGGGCCGTCGGGTCGAAGCCCGGATCAGGTGGTCAAGCGGAGCCACCACTCCCTACCCGACCAGCCGGCACTGGGCGATTTCTTGCGCGTTGCCGCCTTGAATCATCCCGGGCTTGAAGCTGCGTTTGAGGGGTGGAAGGCGGCGCTCCAGGCGGTGCCTCAGGCGCGCGCCTTGCCTGACCCGAAATTCAACTACGGTTACTTCGTGGAACAAGTGGAGACCCGGGTGGGGCCCCAGCGTCAGCGGTTTGGCATCTCCCAGACCTTTCCATGGCTGGGGAAACTGAGGTTGAGGGAAAGCGTTGCCGGTCAGGCCGCGGCGGCGGCCCGGGAACGATACGAACTGGTGAAACGCGGCCTGTTTCGGGAGGTCAAGATAAACTATTTTGAACTGGGCTATCTCCGACAGGCAATTCGACTAACCGAGGAGAACATCAGTTTGATCCAACATTTGGAGCAAGTCGCCCAGGCGAGGTTCCGAGCCGGGAGCGATGCCACGGGCGTTGTCAAAGCCCAGGTTGAGTTGACCCAGTTGGAAGATGAACTCGTTCGTCTTCGAGACCTTCGTGAACCCCTGAGCGCTCGATTGAACGCCGCCTTGAACCGGCGGATGGACGCTCCGATCCCGTGGCCCGAACGGCATCGTCTTGACCCGCCGACTCTCGCCGATCTCGCCGTCGATGAGGCCCACCTGATGGCTCATCCCGAGCTGAAGGTCTGGGATGCCGAAATAGAGAAAGCGGAGTTTGAAGTGGCGCTGGCGCGCAAAGCCTTTTACCCCGATGTGACTGTGGGAGTCGATTACGTGGAAACGCAAGACGCTCGCTTTGCTGGGGTCGCGGGCAGTGGCCGGGATCCGGTCATGATCATGGGGAGCGTGAATCTGCCCCTATGGAAAGGGAAGTATCGAGCCGCACTCAAGGAGGCGGTGGCCCGGCGAGAGGTCGCCCTTGAGAGCAAGGAGGACCGAAAAAACGATCTGGGTGCCGATCTGAAGCTGGCCGTCTACGAATATCGAGATGCGGAGCGGAAAATCAGGCTCTACCGGGATACCCTCGCACCGTTGGCGAGCAATTCGCTCAAGGTCGCGGAACAAGCCTATCAGTCCGGTCGTTCGGATTTTCTTCAACTCATCGATGCCCAGCGGCTGTTGCTCGACATTCAACTCTCTCACCAGCGAGCGCTTGCGGATCGGATGCAGCGACTGGCTGAAATTGAAATGATGGTCGGGGAGCTTCCCTCAAGCGGAGGCAACCCATCACACGAAAACGAATAGTGTTCATGAAAAAGCAAATAGTCATGGCCCTGGCGATTGCTGGAGTGGCCTTTTTGGCCGGCCTCGTTGTCAGCGGACCGAGCGGGGTGAGGGGAAGCGGTTCGGAGGGAAGTCCGTCCGCCAAGACAGAACCGACCGTCGAATTCTACACCTGCTCGATGCATCCCCAGATCCGGCAACCCACCCAAACCAAATGCCCCCTTTGCGGGATGGACTTGGTGGGGGTCCACTCGGGCCAGGAGCACCACCACGGGCCTCGGGAACTCACGATGTCCCCGCATGCGGTCAAGTTGGCGGAGATCCAATCCGTTCCCGTCGAGAAGCGCTTTGTCACCGCCGAGGTTCGCATGGTGGGCAAGGTGGAATACGACGAATCAAGGCTTTCCTACATTACCGCCTGGGTGCCTGGACGGTTGGCCCGGCTCTTTGTGGATTACACGGGTGTGGCGGTTCAGAAGGGGGACCATCTGGTTCAGCTTTACAGCCCTGAGCTATTGCAGGCGCAAGAGGAGTTGATCAGTGCCGTGGCGACCGCTTCGGATTTGTCGAAGAGCCAAAGTGAGTATCTCAAGCAGCGGCGGACAACCAATATCGTCTCGGCCCGGGAGAAACTGAGACTCTGGGGGCTGAGCGAGGAGCAGATTCGAGCGATTGAGACCGAGGGAAAAGGATCGGAGCACATCACCATTAACTCCCCGATTTCGGGAGTGGTCGTTCACAAGAATGCCGTTGAAGGGATGTATGTGCAAACCGGTACTCAGGTGTATACGATTGCCGATTTATCCGAGGTTTGGGTGAAGCTGGATGCCTACGAATCTGATTTGCCCTGGTTGCACTATGGCCAGGAGGTGGCCTTTTCGACAGAAGCCTACCCCGGTGAAGTGTTCCGGGGCCAGATCGCATTCATCGATCCCATTCTCAATCCCAGAACCCGCACGGTGAAGATCCGGGTGAACTTGCCCAATACCGAAGGGAAGCTCAAGCCGGACATGTTTGTCCGGGCGGTCGTCAAGTCGGAGGTCGCTGCCGGGGGACGGGTGATGGATGTCGGCCTGGCCGGCAAATGGATCAGTCCGATGCACCCGGAGATTGTCAAGGATCGGCCCGGAGCTTGTGACATCTGTGGTATGGATTTGGTGAGCGCCGAATCGTTGGGTTATGTCGCTGCCGAGAATGATCGCGCGCCCCTGGTCATTCCAGCTTCGGCCCCGTTGATTACCGGTCGGCGCGCGGTGGTCTATGTGGATTTGGGGGAAGGGCGGTTTGAGGGGCGCGAGATCAGGCTGGGCGCACGGGCCGGGGACTACTACTTGGTCGAGTCAGGTCTTGAGCAAGGGGAACGCGTCGTGACGAAGGGTAATTTCAAGATCGATAGTGCCATTCAAATCCTGGCCAAACCCAGCATGATGAACCCCGTTGAGCATGCCGCAGTTTCCGAACCGCATGGTGGGGGGATCTCCTCGTTTGACGTGCCTTCCGAATTCAAGAATGAAATGAGCCTTCTCGTTGGAGCCTATGTGGGGGTGAAGGATGAATTGAGTCATGATGACTTGGAGGGCGCTCAATTGAAGCTGGCCACGCTCCGGGATGGACTCGAGAACCTCGATGGGGATCGAATTGATGGAGAAGCCCAGGAAGCCTGGAGGACGCGGTCCTCGGAAATGATGACGGCGATCGGAGCCATGAGCAGGGCGGGCAATCTGGAAGAATTGCGCCGCTCGTTCGAACGGGTTTCCCAGACCTTGATCCTCTCGGTTCGGGAGTTTGGAACGAGTGGGGGGCAGCCGGTCCTATTGTATCATTGCCCCATGGCCTTCGGGGGGCGGGGAGGCGATTGGCTGCAGACGAAGGAAGGCACGGAGAATCCCTACTATGGCAGCGAGATGTTCAAATGTGGACGGCTGAAAGAGGCCTTGGTTCCCGAGAGGGATCACGAGGGGCATGACCATGATTAGCCGCCATCCTTCAGAGGGATTCTGGGGAGCGCTGATTGCGTTTTGCCTTCGAAACAAGCTTCTTGTCCTCTTGGGTGGTGTTTTCTTCTGTGGCTGGGGGCTCGTGGTGGCTCCCTTTGATTGGCCCATCGAAGGGTTGCCGCGTGATCCCCTTCCGGTCGACGCCATTCCGGATATCGGCGAGAACCAGCAGATTGTATTCACCGAGTGGAAGGGGCGGTCCCCCCAGGATGTGGAAGACCAGATCACTTATCCGCTCACGGTATCCCTCCTCGGGGTTCCGGGCGTCAAAGCCGTGCGGAGTGTCTCGATGTTTGGCTATTCCACCCTCTACGTCATCTTCAAGGAAGAGATCGATTTCTATTGGTCCCGTTCTCGGGTCCTGGAAAAGCTCAATAGCCTTCCAGCGGGGACCTTGCCGCAAGAGGTCCAACCTGCCTTGGGGCCGGATGCGACCGCGCTCGGGCAGGTGTTCTGGTACACCCTCGAGGGTCGGGATGAACAGAATCGGGTCACCGGGGGATGGGATCTCGACGAGCTGCGAAGCGTTCAGGATTGGTATGTCCGTTACGGATTGCTGGCGGCCGATGGCGTGAGCGAGGTCGCCTCCGTGGGCGGCTTTGTTCGGGAATACCAAATTGATGTCGATCCCGATGCGATGCGGGCTTTCGACGTGTCCCTGGAGGATATCTTTGAGGCGGTTCGAATGGCCAACGTCGACGTTGGGGCACGAACGATCGAGGTCAATCGCGTCGAGTATGTCATACGCGGGCTCGGGTTCATCAAGAGCCTGGAAGACATCGGGAACAGCGTCGTGGTGGTTCGGGACAATGTGCCGGTCTACGTCAAGAACGTGGCCCATGTGACCCACGGACCGGCCTTGCGGCGGGGCGCGCTTGACAAAGAGGGGGCAGAGGCCGTAGGCGGTGTGGTTGTCGTTCAATATGGGGCGAATCCGTTGGCTGCCATCAAGAACGTCCAAGCCAAAATCAAGGAGATTGCTCCGGGGCTCCCCAAAAAGATCCTGGATGATGGAACCGTGAGTCAGTTGACCATTGTGCCTTTTTATGATCGGACCGGGTTGATTCACGAAACATTGGAGACGCTCAACTCGGCGCTGATCGGAGAGATTCTGATCACCGTGATGGTGGTCCTCGTGATGGTGATGCACTTGCGAAGTTCGTTGCTCATCTCGGGATTGCTGCCCCTTGCCGTTTTGATGTGTTTCTGCGGGATGAAGGTCTTTGGAATCGACGCCAATATCGTCGCGCTTTCCGGGATTGCGATTGCGATCGGCACGATGGTCGATATGGGGATCGTGGTGTGTGAGAACATTCTCAAACACCTGGAGGATGCCGAGGATGGGAGCGATTCGTTCGCTATCGTTTTGAAGGCCTCTCGGGAAGTAGCTGGCGCGGTGGCGACCGCGGTGGGGACCACGGTGGTTAGCTTTTTGCCGGTATTCACCATGGAAGCAGCCGAGGGGAAATTGTTTCAGCCTTTGGCATGGACGAAGACCTTTGCGCTGGTCGCTTCGGTTGGAGTCGCTGTCATTGTAATCCCACCGCTCGCACAGATTCTTCTTGTCGGGAAACCTCGTCGCGGCCTTGGACATACTCTGATCCACTGGGGCTTGTTCCTATCCGGAGCGCTGGTCCTCGGGGTGTCGACGATGCACTCCTTTAAAGACAGTGATCCGAGTCTTTTGGGATGGATTTTTGGGGGGGTGCTGTTTGGATCGGGAGCTTACCAGCTGGCTTATTTGATGCTCTCCGAGAGGGGGCGGCGAAGGCTTCCCCTGTGGACCAACGGATTGGCGGTCTTGACGGTTGCGGTGGTCTTGGCTCGTCACTGGTTGCCGCTCGGGCCCGAGAAGGGGCTTGTTGGGAACCTGGCGTTTGTCGTGACGTTGATGGGAGGGCTCCTTGGAGGCGTCTATTGGTTTCAGCGGCGCTACGTGGAAATCCTGAGCTGGTGCTTGCGCAATCGCCTGAAATTTTTGGCCGTGCCCGCTTTGTTGGTCATGGTTGGCATGATGGCATGGCTTGGGTTTGATGCCTTCCTCGGGCGACTGCCGAAGGGGCTTCGTGAGTTGCAACCCCTCGCGGCGATCTCGGAACGGTTTCCCGGGTTGGGCAAGGAGTTCATGCCGGCCCTTGATGAAGGCTCCTATCTCTATATGCCGACGACGATGCCTCATGCCTCGATCGGGGAAGTGATGGATGTGATGAGGAAACAAAACATGGCCATTCGACTCATCCCTGAAGTCGAAACGGCGGTCGGAAAATTGGGGCGGGCCGAGACGCCGCTGGACCCTGCGCCGGTGTCGATGATCGAGACCGTGATCAACTATCGGCCCCGCTTCCGCCTCAATGCCGAGGGGAAACGAATGACCTTCCGCTATCATCGCCGTGAAACCGATTGGGTTCGGGATGTCGATGGCGTTCCCTTGTTGGCTCCTGATGGAAAAGCCTATCGCGTTCAGGGGCGGTTCGAGCGGGATCCGGATGGCGCTCTGATCGAAGAACCGGGCGGACAGCCCTTCCGGCTTTGGCGACCGGCACTCGATCCCAAGCTGAATCCGGGTCGGGCGGCGTGGCAGGGAATTAATCGTCCCGAGGAGATTTGGGAGGCCATCGTGAAAGCAGCCGAGGTGCCAGGATCGACGTCCGCGCCGAAACTTCAACCCATCGCCGCTCGTTTGGTCATGTTGCAGAGTGGCATGCGGGCGCCCATGGGAATCAAGGTCAAGGGGCCTGATTTGGAGACGATTGAATCGGTCGGGTTGGAGATTGAACGGTGGCTCAAGGAAGTGCCGATGGTGGAGCCGAGCGCCGTGATTGCCGACCGGATGGTGGGGAAACCCTACCTCGAAATCGAAGTCGATCGCGAAGCCATCGCCCGCTATGGGATTCGATTGGGGAAGGTTCAGGAAGTCATTGAGGTGGGGATTGGTGGCAAACGAGTCACCACGACGGTCGAGGGCCGACAACGGTATCCCGTTCGGGTGCGCTATCTTCGTGAACTGAGGGATCAAATCGAAACCTTGGGCCGCATTCTCGTCCCCGCGCCGGACGGAACCCAGATTCCCCTGGAACAACTGGCCCAGATCAACTACCGACGAGGTCCTCAGACGATCAAGAGCGAAGATACTTTTTTGGTCGGTTATGTTCTGTTTGACAAGAAGGCAGGCTTCGCCGAGGTGGATGTGGTTGAAGAGGCGCGGCGCTTTCTCGAGTCGAAACGGGCGTCCGGCGACTGGGCCTTGCCGCCAGGAGTGAGCTATACCTTTGCCGGGAGCTACGAAAACCAGGTCCGTTCGGAGAAGAGACTGAGGTTGGTCTTGCCGTTGGCACTCTTCGCCATTGTCGTGATCCTTTACCTTCAGTTCAAGTCGACGACCCATACCATCCTGGTCTTCTCGGGAATTATCGTGGCTTGGGCCGGTGGGTTCCTGATGCTTTGGCTCTATGGGCAGGACTGGTTTCTCCGCGGTTCGCTATGGGGAATGGATTTGAGAGCGTTTTTTCAGGTTCAGCCTTACAACCTCAGTGTGGCGGTCTGGGTGGGGTTTCTTGCCCTCTTTGGGATCGCTTCCGACAACGGGGTGATCATGGCGACCTATCTCGAGCAAACTTTCAAACGGCGCCGCCCGGAATCCGTTGCCGCCATTCGAACGGCAGTGATCGAAGCAGGGGAACGTCGTGTGCGGCCCTGTTTGATGACCACCGCCACCACCGTATTGGCCTTGATCCCGATTTTGACCTCGAATGGAAGGGGGGCCGATATCATGGTGCCCATGGCCATTCCATCTTTCGGGGGGATGATTGTCGTGGGGGTCAGTATCTTTCTGGTGCCGGTGCTGTATGGTGCGGTCAAGGAGTTTGGAATCCGGACCAAACTGAGCGATGCGGAGGTGGGGGCCCTGTCGGTTCTCTCCCTGTTTCTTGTTCCCGTCGTCTTCTGCGCGCTTGCCGATCGTCTGGAACGGAACGGATCCGCCGAGGATCGCTGAGGTCAAAATGGGAGAGCTGCCTTGTGGACCAATTGAAACATTGGGGGGGGGGCGCTGAGGGATTCGGATTCGATGCCATCTGCTCATCATTCAACCGTTCAATCGGTAGTCGGGGAGCAAAAGCTCTTCGAGTCCGTCTTGAGACGTTTGCCCGAATCGTCGAACTTGGATGGCTAATCGGTCGCGCAAACCGGTCGGAGGGAGATCGTTAAAAGGGGCTGAAACAACGGGAAGAAACGAGGTTCGCAATCGCATGCCCCATCGTCACTGAGGCCGCTATCACGTCCAGTTTCTTTCCCTTGTACTGTCAAGAAACCGATGCTGAACCAAGCGCCATTCGGGACTCCCCCCTCGACAGCATGCACGACGAGAAAAGGGATTGAATCGATCCTTGATTCTGGAGACAATTGGGGGTCTGGTGTTGCGCCCCATTGACCTGGCCCTGAGGCTAATTATGGGAAGGCGGTTATTCTTGTGGTGGTTGCGTTGTGGGTATCAAAGCGTCACGGAGCCGCGACAGGATGGCGAAGGGGAATGAAAACATTGAGCAAGCGATTGAGTCGAGCAAAGGGGACGGGTGTTCCTGGTGCCTTTACTCTGATTGAGCTTCTGGTTGTGATCGCGATCATTGCGGTCCTTGCATCGATGCTCCTCCCGGCGCTGAGTACCGCCAAAGGGAAGGCGCAACAGATCTTCTGTATCAACAACCTCAAGCAGTTGACCCTCGGTGTCACGATGTACGTGGATGATAACGACGATTGGTATCCGCCGATGCAGGAGGCGCAGCAAGGCATCGAGTCGAGCTGGCGTTCGTATGTGTTTGATTACGTGGGCCGTTCCGCGGAATCCTATGACTGCCCCTCGGAGAAGAAAGACCGTTACGCCTTCGGGGAGCAACGCTTGATTGGGGCAAGGTTCGTCGCGGGCGAGATTGCGATCGCGAGTGGTATTGGGGCAGTCAACGTTCACTGGCAGGGCGGTGGGGCTCAGCCGCCATTTGGGCGTGGGGAGGGTTATGAGGATAATATTTGCCGTGCCTCTCGAGTAGAATCCGCCACGCAAACGATCTTACTTGGGGATGGCCACAGCGACTGGGGCGGCTGGCCAAATGATCGTTGGTGGATATGGAAAGAGCTCGGAGCTGCCAACGCCCCTGGTTTTGATCGTGTGCTGCAGAATGATCCGGGGGCGATCCGCCACAATCGTCGTTCCAACTATGCCTTCGCCGATGGGAGTGCGCAGACTTTAGACGCGGCGAAGATTCCATGTGATCGAGAGCAGTGTTGGTGGTCGGCTCCGATGGATGCTCATTGATGGATAAGATCCCCAAATCTGATCGTGCCAAGTTGGGGCTCGCCATAGCGCTGCTGGGGATCGCAGCGTTCTTTTTCTATCGGTTTTACCAGAATCAGCAGGAGCGGGAGCCTCAGGTTTTTTTCTATGACCTGAGCGAAGGTCAGTTGTTTGTGAACGCGCAATCCGCGGTGCCACCGATCGTGGGGTTGAACGATGGCGAAGAGGATGGGGTGCGGGCGATTGTGATCTCGGCCGACGGCAAGTGTTCTGAGGAGGGCCGGCAGGTCGCCTATTTGGAAAAGTACTCCCCGGAGCTAAAACGGCAGTTTGAATCCTTCCGCCAGCGTGACGTCGATGGGACACCACCCGTGCAAACGTTGAGTCGGAGCGAGTCCAAGGCCCATCACTTTGTAAAGCGAGTCGAAGATTCGAAGTGGCATCCGATTAATTCTCCTCAAGGAATCGGGATCACGGAGGGGTGGCGGGTTCCAGGGCCGGGTGGGCAGGTGCCAGTCGTTTGCGTGCCGTAGTCTTTTTCCGCTTCCCGCCACCGTCCATCAACCCGCATACGGCAGAATTGCCGTGCCGATCCATCCCGACCATCACCCGATCATCTGAATTCACTGTTGTCCTCATCGTCTCTATTCGATGGCAACTTCGAGGTGAAGTTGCGGCCGACAACTTTGCCCCCAAATCGTTCGCATTGCCGATAAGCTCCAGATGATGATCCATCCCGGGGAATCGCACTTTTCTTCTCCAATGAAGATGCCAGTGCTGGTCGGTTATTCTGATTCAGGGATTGGCCCGAGGGACGGTGAGAGGGGCAGTCACACTCTGACAGGCGGGGCTCCATTGGGGGCTTACTCGGTGGCGGTTGTCGGGAGGAGATTGGGGACGGACTTGAACGGCCAACTGCGAAAGATACGACAAGCACTGGAATGGGAACCCGTAATGGGTGCCAGGTATTCTTTGCGTGCTTGGTTTGTTTCGCGGTTCCTTCTGCTGAAAAGGATTGGCGGACCGAGGATCACTCTCGATATAGCCGTTCTTCAATTCTCGCTGTGCCGTGAGTCGCGGGTTGCCGAGTGTGAGGGTTTCTGGTGTGACGGGAGGTGGGAAGATTGGTGATTTGAGTTTTTCGACACGATGGGTTCAGCGCTTCGAGGCTCCGTTTTTCTTCCGGGTTGCTGCCGCAGATGGGGTCCGGTAGCGCTTAGCTCCCGTGTTTTCTTTGAAGACAAGAGTGCTCACTTGGGAACGGAAGCGAACATTCACAGTATTGACCTGTCCTTTGACCACGTCGTGAAGGATCTTGTTCTTGATGGAGAATCCGAACTCGAAGCCGGCGGGAATCCTGGCTTCTTGGTATACCCAGAGATAGCCGCGTTCTCTCTCCTGTCCGACAAGGATCAGCTTCAGCGGTTTCTCGTTGGGAAGGATCACGGCGAAACGCTTCGCCGCATAGTTCGCAAACGCGGCCTGGGCCTCCGGTGATCGGGCCAGGTCGATCTGCTCAAGTTGGGTCACCTTTTGGAGGGAATGCTCCGCATCATGGATGATGAATCGGTGCGCGAGTTCCAGGTTTCCCGTGCGCTCGTTGATGAAGATATCCGTGAACGCAGTCTTCTGTTCATGCGCCGTTGACCGCGAGGCCAACGACGCCATGAAGACCAAGAGGAGTAGCCGGAGTTTCATTGCTCCTTGCCTTCGTCTTTCTCTTTGTCGAGTTCGGTCTTGATGTCCTGCATGATGTCCCGCGCGGAGAATCCGCTTGCCTTTGCCTTGAAGGCCTCAAGGCGGGAAGGGATGATCCGTCGCGGATAAAAATTGTTCTCAACGTCGGCGTCTGCCGTCTCCCAGTCGGGATCGACCACGACGCTCGCTAATTCATTCTCTTTCTCCAGGATGAGTAGCTTGCGAACGGTGTGTGGGTTGCGCCGCCAGATTTCCGCCGGGATGTGCATCCGCTCCTTGCGTCCGTCAGCGAATTCCAATTCGAGGAGAATGGGCATGACCAGCCCGCCGCGGTTGGAAAACTCGAGAGCGTAGTAGTTCTTGTCCTCTTTGACGGCTCTCAAAAAGACGTCCCGTTCCCAGTCCTCCAACTTGTCGAGAAAACTGCGGTATTCATTCCTCTCTTTGTTGGTGGGCGTGTAAACGTCGTTCTGGTCGTAAAAGTCGGTGACTTCGGGGTTTTTCTCGACCCAGGTCTCAACCCCTTCTGCCTCGTTTAACCGAATCCCCACCTTGTCCGGCTTGTCTTTTTCCTCCTGCCTGCGCCGGTCGAAGTCGATGTCCGGGTCCTCCGTATCCAGCCGCAGCCGGTAGATGTGATCCAGGGAGATGTCGACGTGATCGGTGGTGTAGAACCAGCCCCGCCAGAACCAGTCCAGGTCAACTCCGGAAGCCTCTTCCATGGTTCGGAAAAAATCGGCCGGGGTGGGGCGCTTGAACTTCCAGCGATTCGAGAAGGTCTTAAGGGCATGGTCGAAGCGGTCCCTTCCCAGGATCGTGTCGCGCAGGAGATGGAGGGCGGCCGAGGGCTTGCCGTAGGCATTGGGTCCAAACTGCAGGATCGAGTCGGACTGGGTCATGATGGGGACCTGGTTTTCACTGATCATGTAAGGAACGAGATCGCGGGGCAGGGAGCGGGTCCAGGGCATCTTGGGATCCCACTCGTATCCGGCCACCGAATCGAGAAAGCTGTTGATGCCCTCGTCGATCCAGGTCCACTGGCGCTCGTCCGAATTCACCACCATGGGGAAATAATTGTGTCCCACTTCGTGGATCACGACCCCGACCAGATAGACTTTCTCCGACATGGAATAAGTCCGATCGCCATCGTCCTGCAGCTTGGTTCTCGGTCCGTTGAACGTGATCATGGGATACTCCATGCCCCCCACCGGTCCATTGACGGATTGAATCACCGGGTAGGGGAAATCGAACGAAAAGCGTCCATAGACTTCCATCGTGTGGATGACGGAGGCCGTCGAGTATTTCCGCCAGAGTTCGCCGCCTTCCTTCGGCCAGAACGACATGGCCATGACCGTTTCCACTTCGGCCTGGGGCTGTAGGTAGCCCTGGGCATCCCACATGAACTTGCGCGATGAGGCCCAGGCGAAGTCCCGCACGTTCTCCGCCACGAATCTCCATGTCTTCATTCCGTTCACAACCGAACTTTCGTTCTTGAGGGCTTCCTCGGGGGTCACGATAAACATGGGGGCCTCCGCTCGGGCCGCTTCGGCCAGGCGTTCTCTTTGTGTCGCCGTCAGGACATCGTTCGGATTCTGAAGGGCTCCGGTCGAGGCGACGATATGGTCAGCCGGAACGGTGATGGAGACGTCGTAGTTCCCGAATTCCAGGGTGAATTCACCACGCCCGAGGAACTCCTTATTGTGCCAGCCCTCGTAGTCGGAGTAGGCGGCCATGCGGGGAAACCATTGGGCGAGAAGAAAGATGTCGTTTCCCCCGGCTCGTTGGTCCTTGGGGAAATGTTCGAAGCCGGACCGGGCCCCGATGACATTCTCCTCCACGATGTTGTGAGCCCAGTCGACCTGGAAGGTAACGGTCTGCCCAGGCTTGAGGGGAGGATCCGGATCGATCCGCATCAGCGTGCCGACGATCGTATGGTTCAGGGGATCGCCGTTTTGCTGAGTCACCCCGCCGATTTCAAAACCGTAATACCGATCCTCAAACCCTTGGTGACGCCGCAATTCCCCAAAGCTGACCTTGCCGGGCGCTTTGCCCGAGGGAGCCGAGGTGGAGGGGCCGCGCCGACCCGCGCCGCCGAAATCGGTGGCCAATTCCTTGATCGAATCCTGACGAAAGATGTTTTGATCGAGGTGCAACCACAGGAATTCCAAGGTGTCCGGCGAGTTGTTCTGGTAAGTGATGGTCGCCTGAGCGGTGAGGCGACGAGCCTCTTCGTCCAGTTGCGCCTTGATGACATAGTCGGCCTGTTGCTGCCAGTATTCGTGTCCCGGCTGGCCCCCCGCATTACGATAGGTATTCGGTGTCGGCAACACCTCATCCAATTGACGGAACTTATCAACAAAGGTTCCCTTGGTTTGCTGGATTCCTTGGGAAAAGGCTGCCGTCGAAGAAAGCCCCAGGGAGAGGCCAAGACCGAGTAGGCGGTATTTCATATCGGTTTGTGCGTGGCGGGTTTGATCGCGATCTTGTCAAATGAAGGTGATAATGATTCAGACTTCAAAGTCGTCGGCTTTCGCGTAGGCGGCGATGACGGCCGTCTCGCCCTCGGCGCCACGGATCGAGTTTCCGTGTTCCATGCCGAAGATAAAGTCCCGTCCCTCAGCTTTCATCCGTTTGTGGACGTGTTTGAAAATGTTCCGGTAGTTGATCTCGCCGGTCCCGGGCTCCTTGCGGCCAGGGTTGTCACCGATCTGGAAGTAGCCAATTTCGTCCCAACTGAGATCAATGTTCTTGATGAGATTGCCCTCGGTAATCTGTTGGTGGTAGATGTCAAAGAGGATCTTGCAGGCAGGGCTATCGATCGCTTTGCAGAGGCTGTAGGCCTGGTCCGAGCGTTCGAGGAAGACGCCGCCGTGGTTGGCGTGCCAGTTCAGCGGTTCCAGCACCATGACCAATCCATGCGGTTCGAAGATGGCTGCGCAACGCTTGAGCAGTTCGACCACGTTTGCCGTCTGGTAGCCCATCTCCAGGCGGTTCCTGGGGTTCTCATCGACATTGCCAGGAACCACCGTCATCCATTTGAACCCACAACGTTTCGCCACCTCGACCGAGTCCTTGATCTCCTTGAGCACGCCGTTCCAGACGTCCTCGTTTTTCACCGTGAACGTCTGCTTGCCAATGGATCCGTGAGCGACGAAAACGCCCCATTCCATCTTGAGATCATTCATTGCCTTCGCGATGCGATCCTGTTCCGCGACCGGTCGACGCTTGAACCCGTTGTCTTCCCAGGCGGTGAAACCGTGGTCAGCGGCAAACTTCAATTGAGCGACGGGATCCGTTCCAGCCGAGTTCTTGAACATGTTGAAGTGAGGGGCGTATTTGAGTTTGAAGGAATGCTTTTTCGTTTTGTTTTGATCCGCGAAGGCTGTTCTCCTCACCCCGACATGCGAGGCACCGGCGGCCAGCGCTGCGGTCGTGGAGAGGGAGCTTTTTTTGAGGAAGTTGCGT
>DEAY01000004.1 GCA_002348345.1 Verrucomicrobia bacterium UBA2970 | reverse complement strand
TCGGTAGACCTCGGAGGGCCCGCCTGGTGGCGGCATGAAGATCTCGCACCACGGACTGTTCGGGGTCGCCATGATGAAGTGAGGCGCGCCCCCGCGATAGCCTCCATGAGGGATCACCGGGATATCGTGCGAGGCCGCCAGACTGGCAATTCGACGCAGTTCCGTCAGTCCCCCGCACCAGTTCATATCGGGCTGCCAGATATCCGCGGCGGAATGGTCCAACAGCAGCCGAAAACCGTAGCGCGTATACTCGTGCTCCCCCGTCGCGATGCGTGTGGACTGAAGCGACGCGTTCAACCGGCCAAATCCGGCGTAGTCGTCGGGAGGCAAGCATTCCTCCATCCAATAGACGTCGAAGGGTTCAAGGGCCTCGGCGAGCCTCAAGGTGTAGTCTTCGGTGAAAGCCATCCAACAATCGAGCATGATATCACCATCGTCTCCAACGGCGTTCCGGGCCCGCTTGACGAGCTCCACGTTTTTTCGAATCCCCTCCCGACCATCCGCTGGGCCGTGGGGAATGGCCAACTTGAGTCGCTTGAATCCGAAGGCCGCATGCTGCTCAATGTCGTTTCCTGTGCAATAGGCCGGAATACGACTCTTGGTTGCACCGCCCAGCAACCGATAGACGGGCGTGTCAAAGGCTTTGCCCACCAAATCCCAGAGCGCGTTGTCGATGGCGCTGATCGCGTGGACGACGAGCCCTTTGCGGCCGTAGTAGAGGGTCGATCGCCACATCACATCCCACAGCCGCTCCACATTCATGGGGTCCTCTCCAATGAGAAGTTTGGTCAAATGGTTCTCGATGACAAAGCCCGCGCCGGGACCTCCGAATCCCAGTCCGGTCAATCCCTTGTTCGTGCTCACCTCAACCGCCGTCGGCCCCAAGTCATCCGCCATGAACAAGGACCGCTTGGCCTTGTACTTCGGATAGATCGACATGGGGTTGGCCACCTCCACGCTACCGGGCGACCAAGCATCGGGAGAGGGTTCATAACTCGGAACCGGCCGTTTGGGTTGCGTTCGCACCATGCGCACTCCGGTTATCTTGAGATCCCGGGGAGCATCTCCAAAAAGCCGATCGGCACAGAGCAAACCAAGCCCCCAAGCCGAGGCATCCCTCAAAAACTCTCTTCGCTGCATCACCATCGGTTCCTCCATCAATTCCATCAACCTGTTGCTCAGCCCCTCAATGCGCTGCGCCGGCCAGGACGTAATGTTGCCAACGCCGCCTCAAAAGGAGCTCATGGAGTCGGAGCTCATGGAGTCTCCCGTCGCGTCCCCGATGGACATCCCACCGCTTCCCCTCCGGCGAACCACTGAGACCACTCGGATCGCTCCCGGCCAGCGGAGCGGAGGCCATCCCCATCCGGCCCGAATCCAGAGCAAGTGGCCTCGCCTAAGGCTTGCGCAGGTTCGAGAAAACATGGCCCGTCGGTTGCTGCGGCAGCGTGCGCTGCCACGACTCGAGCTTGAGCAGCAACTCCGACACCACCCCGCTCTGCCCTTCCCTGAGATTGTGGGTCTCGAAGGGATCAGTCACCAGATCAAAGAGCTCAATGTGACTGAGGTCCCGGTTGGCCACCAGTTTCCAAGTCTCGTGCATCACCGAATAGGAGACCCAATGATCTGGCCGGTTATTGGGCGCCGGCCAGGCGGACAATGTCTTCCAAAACAAAGGCTTCGTCCGGCTCGGAGCGGGATTCCCCAAGAGCACGGCCAACTGGCTGATCCCGTCGGGTTGGTAGGAAGCAGGGAGCCTGATCCCGGCGATCTCGCAAAACGTCGGGAGAAGATCCACCGCAGAGATAAACGATCGATCATCCACCTTCCCTCTCGGGATTTTTCCTGGCCAACGCGCGATGAAAGGAACGTTCACTCCCCCTTCAAACAGAGATGCCTTGTATCCGCGCCGTCCCCCGGTCACGCCCTTTGCGGCCGCGATCCCCCACCCGGCACCCGTCGCCGTATCGTAGTGCAGGGCTAACTCCACCGAACCCGCCGAACGGGCCGGTCCATTGTCCGAACTGAAGATCACCAGCGTCTCCTCGCTCAGACCCAACCGGTCCAAGGCATCCAGGACACTGCCAATCCGATCATCCGCATGAGACAATACCGAGGCGTAGATTTGATCGCTCCGGTCCTCAAGATGACGGAACCGCCACTCATACCGAGGCACGGTATGGAAGGGCGTATGAGGTTCATGGATCCAAAGGTTGACGTAAAAGGGACGATCGGCCCGGTGGCACGCCTCGATAAACTCAATCGTTTCGCTGGCGTCTTCATGCACCGGCAATTGTTCCCCGGCACAATTGAAGGCCCAGGCTTCGTCAAAGGCATACTCCTTCGGGAGCGGCGAATCGGGAATCATATCGTTGGCCAGATGCCATTTACCGAAATGGGCCGTGGCATATCCACCCTCCTGGAAAAAACGAGACAACAAGGGCGCCTCAGGATCCAACCAATCCGGCATGCCACGCCTGGCATTGCTCGGCACCCATGCAAAATGCCCGTTGATGGCGTAGCGGGCCGGAAAATGACCGGTCATCACCGCCGTCCGACTTGGAGAGCACACCCCGCTGGCCACGGTAAACCGGTGAAAATCCGTTCCCTCCTCGGCTAAGCGGTCAATATTGGGTGTCCTGACGTAGGGATGCCCATGGCAACTCAGATCGCCCCACCCCCAATCATCCGCAAAGATGAAGAGGATGTTGGGTCGCGAGGATGCGGCCATGGCGGCCACCATCCACATCATTCCGATCACAAAAACAAATCGCTTCATTCCATCCTTCAAGCCCATCCCTTCACCGATTCCCCGGAGACACACCTTCGGGAGATTAGCAACAAGGCCTCCAGGATCAAAGACCGCGATTTCAATCTCGATGCCTCCACGGGAGCCTTAGCCAAGGACGACGCGATTCGCCAATCCGGATTCCCAATGGTGTTTGACGAAATCTTTTCGGGCCGACAATCTGCCCGGGTCGAATTGATCAGATTCATGAAGCATCTCTTTTTCCTCCCCTCATTCTTCCGGTTGCGTGACGCTTGGGTCACGGCATTGTTCATCGTGGTTTCTCTTCAGGCACGAGATCTCGCTCCGTATGGCCACGCCCACTTCTTCAACTCCGACCACCTGGTTCAGGTCGATCTTGAAATCAAGAAGGCCGACTGGGATCAGCTTCGCTTCCAACATCGGTCGATGCTGAAGACGATGCGAACGGATGTTCCGCCCAGTAACCAAGCCAAACAGTTTGATTACTTTCCCGCGAAGCTTTGGATTGACGGCATCGAACTCGGCCAGGTCGCGGTGAGAAAAAAGGGGTTCATTGGTTCCATGGACAACGATCGTCCGTCTCTCAAGATCAAGCTCGATCGCTTCGACAAAAAGAAAACCTTTGCCAACCTCGACACCCTCACCCTCAACAACAACAAGCAGGACCCCAGTGATTTAAATCAGGTGATCGGATTCCAAATATTTCGAAATGCTGGCTTGCCCGCCCCACGCTGCAATTTCGCTCGACTGACTGTCAACGGAAAGAGACTCGGTGTCTATTGCAATATCGAATCACCCGACAAGCGTTTCTTGCGTCGCCAATTTGGGGATGATTCCGGCACCCTCTATGAAGGGACGCTCGCCGATTTCACACCAAACGGACTCATTCGTTTCGAGCGAAAATTCGGAAACAAGAAGCGGGACAAAACGCTCAGTGAAATTACCGATATCTTGATCAAGGAGGACGCGGAAATGCTCAAGGCACTCGGGAAGCGACTTGATCTCGATCAATTCTATCGATACTGGGCACTCGAAAGCCTTCTCGGACACTGGGACGGTTACGCGAGCAACAAGAATAACTATTTTGTCTATTATGACCCGATCCGCCAACGGTGCCTCTTCATGCCCTGGGGCATGGATCAGTTGGCGGAGGACCATAACATGTTCTGGGGCAGGCAGACCAACGCACCGAAGTCAGTCAAAGCCGATGGGGCACTCACCCGCCGCCTTTACCAAACCGAGGAAGGAAAGCAACATTACTTCTCCGCTCTAGAAACCTTATTGGACACGGTTTGGCGGGAGAAAGACTTGAGCCGGCAAATCTAACGACTGAGAAAGCTGATCGCCCCTCACCGAGAATACTCGGGAGAACGTCGCCGCCAGACCGGCCAACCCATTGATCAGTTTATCATCAACCGCCGTGAACAACTCCAACGTGAACTCGCTGACGGCTACCCCGAATGGCCCATCAAGGAACGCGGGTTGCCGGGCCGAGTTGAAAAACGAGGTGAGTGCTCGCTGGATTTTGAATTCAACATGGTCAACACCAACGAACCCAGTAAAACCTTCCAGCAAACCGACGGCACGGGCCATGTCACCGTCAATGTGGAAGGTAAGACCTTCCAGTTCGACAATCCGGAGGTGCGAATCCGGAAGAATCGGGGCTGGCGCGGCGGTTCCTACACGGTTCAATTCTCAAACCCGATTGCCGTCAAGGGGCAAGCATCGACCGTGGAAGTAACCTTCCCCCTCAGAATGGCGAAATCGAACCATCCCATCCGGCTCGACGTCTTTGCCAGCCCGGGGAATGGCCGGCTTCTTGACCGTCCCGGAAACGCGGAACGTGACCAAACCATCGGGATGATGGCAGGTATGATGCGACTGGATGAATTTGGACCAGAGGATGGCGACCGGGTGACCGGCACAGTGAACGGCGAGTTCTATCAGTTCCTTGAGTAACCCGGAGCACAGAGCCCATGCAACGGGGGGCGCTGAGCCCGCTCCCCCGACACCCTAAGCGCCCCGCAGCAACGTTCGAATTCCATGGGACAAGATCGAGTCGACCTCGGGTCCACACCAGGCCACCGAAACGGCATAGCCTCCCTGAGGATAAGCTTCTTGAGTCGGAAGATACCATGCCCCCCCGTCCCCATAGGCGGCACAGGCCACAAATCGATCGGGGAATTCAGCCTGCGCGCGCAACTGATACTCCACAAAGCACTCCGCTGGAAGATGCAACAGGGAAATATTGTTCACTCGAAGCGAACTGAGGAGGATCGGCGTCCCTGAACGAACTCTCCGGATGAAGGCCACCGTGTAAGCCCGTCGATTGCGATCGACCACTCGATTCTGCTGATTGGAAATCTCACGCATCAATCGACCTTCATTAAATCGGGAGGCCAGGGGGGGCAGTATCGCATCGCTATCCCACGCCACCCTCCGGATCGGTTCCGGCCTCAGATCCGCCTCCGAGGCCGTGATTCCCTCATAGATTCGCCGGATCAGTTCGACCCGTGCCGCCTTCGATCCGTCGTTATACTTCCCCGCTCCAATATTGCCACCACATCCATTGAAGTAGAGATGAAGACAGTCCGGTTCGTCTGCTTGCCGACGACGCCGGGCCAGACCACAGAAATCGGCACTCACTCTTCCATCCCCATAATAGCTCATGGGATGACAGGCGTAGTAATGCGAGGCAACCAGTTTTTTCGACCCGTGATAGAAGACCACCGTCTTGAGAATCGGATCAATCAAGCCCTCGGGATACCGATGATGATAGGGATTCTTGGAAGCGCTGCCGCGCTGGGACCGGTGCTTGCCATTCAAGCCGATGATCCGACGGTTGCTGGCCACATTGACCACCCGCCCTTCTCCTCGTGCGACATGGGTGACCGGCACCGATCGGTCAAGCGCCGCCCGGACGGCACGGGCACCCCGATCCAAACAACGCTGAAAGAACTCCGGTTCGATGATGTGTGGTAGGTCCCCCTGCTCGGCAACGATTTGCTCCGCGTCGAGGCAGGCGAAGGGAGCATTGTGTTGGTGAACACAATGAACGGCGACCCGATCGGGGCTTGTCCCCGCCGCTTGGGCCAAGCTCTCGCGCCATCGGAGATGGGCCTGATTCAAGAGCCCCGTCCAATCGACCACGCACACCACGATCGGCTTCCCCGATCCGAGCAGGACATATCCCAGGGCCTCCAAAGGATCGTCCACACCCAGCACCGATTGAATCCATCCGCCACAGAGGGAATGGCCCATCGGGGGAGTGACATCGAACCGAAATCGAGCCAGGCGAAGATTGCCCGCTTCGGTCGAGTCTCCAAGGGCTTCGGCAAAAAGATTGGGAGCGAGGGCGGCCCCCGTCGAGTTCAGGAGAAACTCCCGACGATGGATCATGGAATTCATGGAGTGCCTCCCATTGTGCCCATCCGCGCTACAATGTGGAGTGATTTCTCCAACCCATCCAACGTCAACCGGAAAGGCTCCCTTCCCGAGTCGTCTTTCCCCCAAAACCCGGGGCGTTCTCCGCTCCGACACAACCGTTCCCTTGACGACAACCGGAATCCACGGACCGAAGGCTCTTGAACCCTCAAAGCGCTTCGACCTCGGTGAAGTAGGCTCCCCCAGCCTCACCCGCTTGATCGTACAGCCAGGTCCAGAGTTCGGCCTTTCCAGCGGGAAGATCGAGTTCGAAAACAACCCCCTGGGACCCGGATCGCACCTGACGCTCCCGCTCAATCCCGCTGATTCGGATTCTCGCTCGAACGGCCTCAAGGGGCTTTTGCGCCACCGCTGGAAACTGGCGGAGGGTAAAGCGGTAGCGCCCCGCCCTTCGAACATTCACCATCCAGGGGCCGGTCACCCGGGGCAATCGACGGATCTGACCAAAGTTCCAAGGTGGGTTCTTCAAGGGGAGATACCAGTCCTGGCTGGCCAGGAGGGTCGGATTCTCAGCCGCGCTACCCAGATCAATCGAAACCGGCGTCATCCGAGGCGAGACCACCTCCCAGAAGGCGGGGTAGAGCGCTCGCAAAGCCGTGACGATCTCGGGGTAATCCGCCGAAACATCTTCTCGTTGCGAGGGATCCCTCCCCACATGGTAGAGTGCCTTGCCATCCATCAAGCGCCATTGGCCTCGGAGCACGCACGAGAATGACCACGGTATGGGTGCCTGGTCGAAGTAGGGCCCGCCTTGATACTGGATCACCAGATGGTTCCGGTGGGCGGGTGCGGAGAGGTCACTCAGTTGAGCCGCGAAGGAGAAGCCATCCCCGCGCTCGCCAGGAGGGAGGTCGACGCCGCACAATTCCGCCAACGTCGGCAGGACGTCAAGGTGAGCCGCAAGGACACCGAGATCGCGCCCTCCACCAATCCCCCCCGCCGGCCAGCGAATGAAGAATGGCACCCGATGCCCCCCTTCATAGATCGAGGACTTTTTCCCGCGCATCCCCGCATTGAATCCCTCGACGGCTTCCGAGGTGAGACTCGAAAAGGTCGCCCCGTTCGCGGTTCCGTTGTCCGTCATGAAAATGAAGATCGTGTTTCGTTCCAGCCCGAGGGATAAGAGGCGTTCGCGGAGCCTGCCCACATGATGGTCGATGTTGGCGACCATCCCGTAGAACTCGGGTCCAAACCGCCACTTCGCCCGGCCCTGGTAGGGCGCGCTCCACTCCGGCGGAACCCGATAGGGGCCATGCGGTGCATTGGGCGCCACGTAGAGGAAAAACGGTCGGTCTCGATGTTGGGTGACGAATCGATCCGCCTCGGCGAACCACACGTCCGTGCAGTATCCCTCAAATGACTCGTACTTCCCGTTCCGCTCGTAGGTGTCGTCAAAGTAGTCGTTGCCCCAATAATCGGACGCCTGACCCACGCCGCCGCAGCGATGCCATACCACATCGTCGAATCCCCGGTCCTGCGGCCGATGCGGTGCGTTGTCACCAAGATGCCACTTCCCCACCATCCCCGTCGCATAGCCGCTCTCGGCAAAAAAGTGAGCGATGGTTCGCTCATCCGGATGCATCATCGTACGACCCGAGCTTGTGCGGTAGGCGCCGGTTCGTCCCGGATGATGCCCGGTCATCAAGGCGGCCCGCGTCGGCGTACAAAACGAACTGACATGAAAATTGGTCAACCGGACGGATTCGGCAAACAAGCGGTCGAGGTGAGGGGTCTTCAAGATCGGATTTCCATGGCAACCCAAATCACCGTAGCCCTGGTCATCGGTCATGATCAGAATCACGTTGGGCCGGTCTCCCCGAACCAAAACGCTAAGCGCCCCCAGCAGGATCACCAGTTCGACCCAGCCCAGTCCTCGCCTCATCAAACGCCCGTCTTTCATTTGATCCACGTGGCCCTCGGTGCCACCGGTCGCGCTTCCTGGGGATCAAAAAAGCGAACGTTTCTCCCCACGCGATCATAATCGCCGATGTCCTCGCGAGCCCGCTCGACCCGTCTTTCCAATCGCCTCAGCACCTCCGGGTGGGCCTTGGCCACGTTGGTGCGTTCCCCCATGTCAGCGACCAAATCGACGAGAAACGGCTCCGGTATTTCGCCGTCATCGCGCGGATGGATATGCGGGTTCCTCGCCTGCGACCCTAGCCATGCCGGATCCTCGGGGCGCGGAAGGATCAGCTTCCACCGTCCCTCCCGAACCGCTTGAAGATGATTGAGGTGGTAGTAAAGGAAAAACCGGTTCGGGTCAGCCTGAGAGAAATGACCCAGCCACAGGGAACGGATATCGCTCCCATCGATCACTCGATCATCAGGCACTGAGGCTCCGGCCAGATGGGCCAAGGTCGGCATCAGATCAATCGTGGCCGTCAGATTCGTGCAAACCGTGCCTTCCGGGACGCGTCCAGGCGCCCAGACGATCGAGGGCACTCGAACCCCTCCCTCCCAGGTCGAGACCTTACCGCTTCGAAGCGGCCCCGCCGATCCCCCGTGGTGATCCGGCACCTCCCCATCGACAAACCCTTCGTTCTTGATCAACCATGGTCCGTTGTCACTCGTGTAGATGATCCACGTGTCACGCTCCAAATCCAGTTCCTTGACGGTATCGACCACCCGTCCGACGTGAAAATCGATCTCCTCGATCACGTCGCCATAGAGTCCTCGGGGCGATTGTCCCCGAAAGCGCTCTGACGCCGCCAACCGGGTGTGCGGCATGGTATGGGGCAGATAAAGAAAAAAGGGATCCTCCCGATGTCTCCGAATAAATCCGATGGCCTCGTCGGTGTAGCGCTTGGTCAAGGTCTCCATCGACGCCTTTTCCTCAATTCGATCGCCATTACGGTATAGATCGACGAAGCCGTCATTGCTCGTTGGCGTTCCGAAAAAATAGTCAAACCCTTGATGGTTGGGCATGAGCTCCGGAAAAAAATCTCGCTGTGAATGTTTCGCTAAATCCCATTTGCCAAAACAACCGGTGGCGTAACCCACCCTCTTCAACACTTCGGCAAGCGTCCTCTCCTCGGGGTGCAGATGAGGATGCACATTCTTCAGATTGCCCCGCTCGGCCACTCGGGGCGGATAGCACCCGGTCATGAGAGCCGCACGGGAGGGACCACAAATCGTCTGGGCATAAAAATCGGTAAAGCGCATCCCTTCCGCCGCAAGCCGGTCCAATCTCGGGGTCCTGATGCTCTTCGAGCCATAACACCCCAGATCCTCGTAACCCTGGTCATCCGCGACAATGAGAATGAAACTCGGAGGTCGCGCCCCGGCAAAGAGCAACCCGGGCATCAGGCTTCCAAACCACCCGACACCAACCCATAGCGTCAGGATGACTCGCCACTGAAACCGTCCAGGGCTTCCCTGCCTCAATCCACGGAATCGCAATGTCCCATCTCCAACCGGAGCCCGGTCTTTCAGTCGGTTCATCAAGCTGTACCCCAGTCTGTCCTGCCCGAAAGGATCGGCAAGCGTAAAGACCAGAGAACGCTTGCCTTCAACGGTCGACCTGATAAGCAGGAGGCATCATGAGTCGATGGCACCTCATCACCTGCTTCACCTTGTTGTCAGGACTCCCCACCGATTCGGCCTCGAGCGCCGAATGGTCGATTCCCCTCGCCGGCAACACCTTCCGCACCGGGCCCACACCCGGAGAGAAAGGCATCCTGCGGAATGGGAACCTCGAATGGCGGAATCCCGGTTTTGAATTCTCGACCTACTTTCACATCGACCGCCCGGCGACCCTCGATCTGAGCGTAACGGGCCACGCGATGCCCCAACCGTCGACCCTCCATTTCACGATCGGGGGCACCTCCACTCGCGTGGCCGTCCATTCGACCAAATCCATCCCACACCCACTGGGTTTGTCTCAGATCACCCAACCCGGCTATGTGCGCCTGGTGTTTCGCGGAACCGAGAAACAGGGGGCGACCTTCGGTCCGCTCAACACGCTCATCGTCTCCTCCGAGACACCCGGCTTGAGGCTCGACTTTGTCCGAAACAATGAGGGAAACATGTTCTACTGGGGGCGGCGAGGTCCCTCGGTTCATCTGCGATACCTCGTCCCGCAGGATCACGATCTTCAATACGCTTACAATGAAATCACAATCCCCCAAGGAAGCGACATCGTCGGTTCGTTCTTCATGGCCAACGGATTCGCCGAGGGCTACTTTGGGTTTCAAGTCAACCGTCCCACCGAACGACGGGTTCTCTTTTCGATCTGGAGCCCCTTCAAGACAGACCGCCCCTCCGAAATCCCTGAAGACCAAAGGATTCAAGCCCTCGCTCGGGGGCCCGGCGTTCACATCGGTGAATTCGGAAACGAAGGATCCGGGGGGCAAAGCTATTTGGTTTATCCGTGGCAGGCCGACCAAACCTACTGCTTTCTCACCGAAGTGAGGCCCAACGGCGAGGGAGCCACCCGCTACACCGCCTGGTTTAAAGAGAAGACATCCGCTACCTGGCTCCTGATCGC
>DEAY01000177.1:608-6113 GCA_002348345.1 Verrucomicrobia bacterium UBA2970 | reverse complement strand
TTTTGCATTCCGTATTCTGGTAGGCGCTCCAAATTTTCGTGCGCTACCTTCTCGGCGTGTGGCTTTCCATCAAAGGGATGATAGCCGTCAGCCACTGTTTTGTCGGACTCCACGATGATCCCTCCTACTCGTGGAGTGGAACTGACGACAGTTTCCGGGGACGAAGAGGCGAGTTCGAGCGTTCTTCCCATTTAGCGACGATTAGATTCAGATCCGATTTTCGATCTTACCTTCTCAGTCGGACGCGGTATCTCCGGCCTGTTCATACCAATCGATGATCTGGTTTCGGTGCTGTTCGCCATACATGTTCGCGAATTCCTTCGTCGTTGGGTTGTTGTCGTCCTGCAATGCTGCGACACGCTCGGCACAATAGGTTCGGGTAAGCGCCGTGCCGCAGCGCTTTGTAATGAGATAACAGAATTCCTCGTAGCTTGTTGGGAACCCAGATGAGTTTGCGTGGTCCATAGAATTCAGGCTGATCGTCCACTACCGGTATTTTGCTCTCAAGCGATTGTTTTGGTTTTTGCCGCACGGTGCTCGGCCATATAGATCATCCGTGGGAGTAGGGTGGTGGAAGTTGAAGGAGAATCGATCCAACTCGTGACCCTCAGACGAGTGGTTGCCTGCCCTGAGTCGAGGGGCTCTTGCAGTTAGGGCTGGTTTCAAGACCTGATCTCCCGGTATTTAGGTTGGTTTTGGAGCCGTTGGTGGGACTCCCAAAGAGCCGATGAACGAATATCGACAGCCAGTGCTAGGGAGTCAATTTTAAAGTGAGAATCTATTCTCACTTTAAAATTGAGAGAGTGAATGGGCTCTAAACCAAGAATGAGTCTTAAGGTGTTCCCGGATCGGAGAAAACGGCAGATTCTCCTGCCCTTCGCTGCCCTGGTGAAAAGGATGGGATTAGAGATTGTCTCGGGACGAAGTTTTGGCGGGTTCGATTTGGGGTTCGTTTTGTGATTTTGCTCTTCTTTCGTCGAGCGGATTCGGTCGCTCAAATCGCTGGCTTTGAGAATCGCTGGGTCTCGAATCAAGTGGAGAGCTAGTGTGGCATTGTCGAGGAAGAGCTAATTTTGAATGCCATTTGATGCTGAATCCTGGTGACTCTGTGACGACGACGGGGGCGACTTAGTTGTTGCGAATTGGGGGGCTCTCGGCAAGGTCCGATCGAGGTGCTGTTCGATCATTTCCTAGCACTTGAAGTTCAAGTTAAGGAACCATCGTCATTTGCAGGCCGAGTGTCGTCAATACATGAATAAGAGCTCGTTCTGACTCCGTTTTCTTATGCTCTGTGAAACTGGGAGGCGCATGCCTGAAGATGTCGGCTTGAGTCAAAACGACTGAGCGGCCGTCGCTGAGTGCAGATTCGACCTAAGAACTGTTCTCTGGCCCGCGATAAATGACACCAGCCGTGGCCGTTTCCTGGAGGACGATTTCTGAGAGTGTTGGTAGTTTGGGTTTGATTCTGACCCACAGGTGATGTGCCAGATTCTCGGTGGTGGGCAGCTCCAAACCTGGAAGATCGTTGAGATAGTGATGGTCCAGCTCGTCTAGCAACGGCCCAACCGTAGCCTTGATGGCTTCGTAAGTCACGACCATCCCGGTCTCTGGATTGATCGCTCCGGCACAACGCACCTCCAGATGGAACGTGTGCCCATGGATGCGATTGCAGCGGTGATCCTCCCCGAGGCAAGGTAGCCGATGAGCGGCGTCAAAGGAGAAGCGCTTGAAAACGATCATCATTAGAAAGGCGGCCTCGATTAGAGCTGCGTCGGATTTGGTGCGTCGCCATAGACCGCTTTCGGATCGAAAGCCTTTTCGTTCTCGATGAACTTTAGCTTCCGCTTGGTATCGCCTTCACCGACGGGCACTTCCCGATAGAAGCAGCTTCGGTAGCCGACATGGCACGACGCTTCTTCGCCTCCAGCCTTGGGTCCCGTGAGAGACACATCGATAACAATACAATCCTGGTCGTCATCGATGAGCATACGTTCGATCTTTTGGAACATTCCGGAACTTTCGCCCTTTTTCCAAAGTTTCTTGCGGGAGCGCGACCAGTAGTGGGCGAGTCCAGTTGTGATCGTGAGCTTGAGGGCCTTTTCATTCATAAAGGCGAACATAAGCACTTCCCGACTCTCGTGATGCATTGTAACACAGGGGATTACCCCGTTTGCATCAAACTTGGGTGCCAAGTCGTTACTCTCTTCAACCTGTTGAACGGATGTGCGATCTGCGAACTCAATCATTTCTTGTCTAATTGCAATCGGGGCGACCGCTATCAAATTGGTGGGACCCGTTGACTTCTAATGCCAATCTAACTGGATTTAGTCCATAGCCTTGTGGGCGGTCGTTCCCTCGGATTCTTGCTAATTCAGTTCGCGAATCCGGATGTTCCGAAACTTCAGGTTGTTGGGAACGCCGTGATCTTGCAAACCGACATATCCTTCAAGCGGGCGGTCTTTCATGGCTCCTTCGTTGAGATCCATGTCGATGATCTGCTTCCCATTGAGCTCGAGTTCCAGATGGGAATCTACGCAGGTGACTACCATTCGATTCCATTGGTGCGGTAGGCGTGACATGTTTTCGGAAGCGCCGACTGTGCGGATAATCCCACCATGATCGTGGTGTCCCATCGCTCCTTTCTTTTGGGAAGAGTCCAGGATCTGTGCCTCGATGCCGGAGGTGACAGGATCTGACAAATCGCCCACTCGGAAAAAGATACCGCTGTTTCCACCAGGGGGATAGACGTACTCTACATCTAGAACGAAGTTCTTGTAGGTCCTCTTCAACCAGATGTAATCATCATAGCGTTTCCACCCTTTTTCACCCTCCCGTGGATGGATCAAGAGCGAGCCGTCATCCTGGGGTAGCCAATTTCCAGTAGTCTTCCAACCATCGAGACTTTTCCCGTTGTAGACTTCTTTAAACTCTGACAGATCTCGGAGTTGGATATTGCGCCAGCGTACTTCGTAGGGGCCTTGGCCGCGGCCAATTCCATGGACTTGTAATCCGATGAATCCTTTTGAGTGTGATTGGAATCGTTCTTCATGGCGGAGGTTTGAGATTTGCTCTCCGTTTAACCATACCTGAATGAGGTCGTCGAACGCCACGATGTGGTAGGTATTCCATTGATTCTCACGAAAGTTCTGGTGGGCTTTCCGGTCGCTGTCCGGAGTCATCCATCCGCCAGCGGCTTCACCGTAGACGTAACCGGCGAACCCATCCGTGGAGATCTCAACCTGCGGGCCGTTGACTCGACCTCCCGGGGTGTCGCCGACCGACTGCGAACGAATCTGAATGCCGGAATTGAGGCGAGAGTCTACCTTGACTTCCAACTTCAACTCGAAATTGCCGTAGAGCTGATTGGAGCAGAGGAACGAATTCGGGCTGCCGTCGGAAGTCTTTCCGACGATGGTTCCCGCTTCAACTCGGTAAGTAGCGGTTCCGTTTCTTTGGGACCAACCCGTTAAGTCTTTGCCATTGAAGAGACTGACGAACCCTGGGGGAGCTCCTGCCGCATCGGCCGCACGCGCGTTGTGCCCATTGGGTATGGCTAGACTTGCCAGCATAGTCAGCAAGAATGATTTGCGGAGCCCTGAAGCGATAATAGTGGCGAGTGCAGTCTTCATTGTGAATCGGGTTCAATAGGTTCAGTCGATTGATTTTAGCGGGCGTGTTGTTGTCTCTAATCTTCGCGGAGCGATTGTTTTGCTTATCGCTATGGCCATCAAATATGATGGGTTGCATTGCGATTGGAGGTTTGTTTTCAGCGGTAAGAAAACGTAGGTTTTGTAGGGAAGGGCGGTCAAGCGGATTTCGGTTACTACGGTTGTTGACACCAGAGGCGGAGAAATCCCACAAAATTGCTACCTGAGCGCCTCCTGGGCGCAAGGAGCGAGAGTTCCCGGGGTCCAAGTGTCTTATCAGTTGTATCGTTCATACGGTGGCAAGGGGCGTGCGATGTTTTCGTTGCCTCCGGATTCGAGCCGGACGCACGGCCCGGCGCCACCACATTAGGATCCCGGAGACCATGAGTAATCCGGGCGTCAGACCGAGAGCAACCCAGAGAATGCGGGTCGTCATCCCTCCGAACGTTCCGGCGTGAAGCGGGAAGAACGTCCGTAAAAGTCGCTGCGCCGGCGTGCTCGCTTCCTGCAAATCTGCCCGAATCAAGTCTCCGGTCTGCGGATCGATGTGGATGTAGTTCATGCCGTCCAGGCGCCATTCGCCTGGGAGTCGTTTACGGATAGAAAAGACATCTGATGAATCTGCTGGCAGGCCAACCCAATTGGCGGCAGTAGTGGACAGTACGGCGTTGGCAGCGAGTAGCGCGTCATCAATCGAGATCCGCGGAAGATGACGGTTTTCGGGATCGGAGACCGGGGAATCTTTATGAGAGATTGATTGAGTTGAGAACTCTGCAAACGCCCTAAAAGGTTCGGGAAAGACAAACCAGATCCCCGTGATGGTGACGAGTAAGAGCAGTGCGACGCTGGCGATGCCGGTCAGTCGGTGCAAGTCGTGGTTGCGTCTTTTTGATCCGGCCCGACGTCGATAGGCGAGTCCTTCCGATAGGATGCGCCCGGTGCCTGGCCACCACACGGCTAGTCCGGAGAGTAGAAGCGCGCAGGAGAGAATGGCGGCAATCCCGTTGATGAATTCACCCGTGGCTCCGCCCAGCAGGTTTGCATGGAGTTCATACAGCCACTCGGTAAGGTTGTCGTCCGCGAGAGCCCTTCCTATGTAGGCCCCAGTCCAGGGATTGAAGTAGACTTGGAACGAATGCCCTTCAGCATCATGTCCCCAGATAGAGAGGGATTGGCGTGGATGGGCAGGCAAGTTGATCGTCTGGAACCTCGCGCCCGGCTCGAGTTGCTGTGCTGCGTCAAGAAGAGGTTGCACCAAAACGGGTTCTTTTCCCGGTGACACACGCGTAAGCTGGGAATGGATGGCATCTTCGATCTCGCCGCGGAAAACAATCGCACTCCCAGTGAGCCCGATCACCAAGAGGTAAACACCCAACAAGAGTCCGGACCAGAGATGTAACTGGAAAACTACCTTGCGGCTCGTCGAGGCTCTAGGATCTCTCCAGAAGGATTTTTGCGTCGAAGTGATCACGGCAGTTGAGAGGCGTGCTTGGGTGCGTGTTTACTCAGTTTCCGTCCTGCACGGGATTGGGTTTCGAGGGAACGCCTTTCTTCGGTATCTCGACCCCAGCAGTCCAAGCGATGGCATTGAGGATGAGAGTGCGCCAGTCATCGCTGTTCCATGTGCCATGGTAGTGGGCTCCAGTCGTGCCAAAGCCACGGCCCTTGTCCCCGGGGCGCTCATAGGCCCAGGCGACGTGTTGAATTTCTCCTGCCTCCATGGCTTTGCGAACGTGCGGATTATTCGAGTGTGGGCCGTCTTCGCGATTCATGGTGCTTTGCGGCGGGGGGGCCGAAAGAATGGGCGTAACACCCTCCATGTTGGGCTGAAAACGCATGTGATAATACCATTCGTCGT
>DEAY01000177.1:0-297 GCA_002348345.1 Verrucomicrobia bacterium UBA2970 | reverse complement strand
GCATGTGATAATACCATTCGTCGTCCTGGGCAAAGAGCTCTACTCCGTGAGTGATGGGGTGATTCGGCAGGGAATCGAATTCGGCAGTCCAGTGTGGATTTACCGACCAGTAGGTTTCGAAGTAGCCTCCCATGGCTTTGAGCATCAGGTCTCCTGGGCGTCCCTTTGGGACCTCGACGGCGTAGTGCATGAAAACAAATCCCACCCCAGCGTCGATGAGTTGCTCAAATTGATCTAGGTGATTCATGACCAGGTGACCGGTGCCACCATTGCAATAGATAACAATACAGTCTGCCC
>DEAY01000164.1 GCA_002348345.1 Verrucomicrobia bacterium UBA2970 | reverse complement strand
CCCCGTGAATCTGTCGAATCCACCGGCGACCGATCTCAATTTCGCCATCACGGGTGGAGTTCGTGCCGTTTCCGATCACGAAATGGTAAGCCAACCCGTTCTCCATCCCCCGACGCAGGTGGTTCCGATGAAAAATCCCGGCATTCCCGTTGTTGGTTGCCGAATGATGCACAATGATTTTGTTCCAACGTTTCCGCTGAACATTCTTGTGGCCGATCTGCCATCGCTGCTTACGTGGAATCCCGGAAACCGTTCCACCCGATTCGGAGATCGTCAGTCGCTGGCCAACCCGGATCCGATGGGCCGATTTCAGCCCGTTCAGTTCTTTCAGTCGAGTCGCCGAGGTTTTGTGCCTCCGGGCGATTTCAGAGAGGGTATCCCCTTTTTTGACCGTGTAAACAACCGGCTCAGTCGCCGCGAATAAATCCCCTGAGAGGCCACCGATTGCAACGGTCCCCAGCGTTACACCGATGACCCGAGTAAATTCACGCCGATCGACTTCCATACCAATGCCACTGCCGCTCGCCAACCCTTCTCGTCGACGATGCGCACAATGTAGCCCAGGTTTGTCCCCTCAGCAAATCGTTTTTCGATGTCATGACCTGGTTGGTACAAAAACACAACGACCCGGCCAAGAACCTCGCCTCAACCGACCAGACCGCTCCGGTTCAAAGGAAGGACCCGCGTTCGCCTCCCGGCACTGACTTGATCGAGGCTCGATTGACGGCTCCCCAATCTACAACTGTTTTTCATACAGCCGAAACAGCGCCTGGGTCCCGTCGTTTTCACCTCCCTCTGCCGCCAGTTTCTCATACAGTTTCTTGGCTAAAGCCAGGCCCGGGAGCTCCAGTTTCATGCGCTCGGCCGATTCGATCGCAATGCCCATATCCTTAAGAAAATGTTTCACGAAAAATCCCGGCGCATAATCCCCCTTCAAAATTCGCGGGGCCAGATTCGACAAAGACCAACTGCCCGCGGCACCGCTCTCGATACTTTTGAGAACCGTCTCCGGGTCCAGGCCCGATTTCTTGGCATAGGCCATGGCCTCGCAAATGGCCATCATGCCCGAGGCAATCGCGACTTGATTGCTCATCTTGGTATGTTGCCCCGAACCGGCTCCTCCTTGGAGGACGATGTTCTTTCCCATGATCTCGAAAATGGGTTTGATCCGCTCAAACGCATCGACATCCCCACCCACCATGATCGAAAGGCGCGCCTCACGAGCTCCAATATCGCCTCCGGATACGGGCGCATCAATCGACGCAATGCCCTTGGCCTTTGCCGCCTGGTAGATGGTTACGGCCAAGTCCGGGCTTGACGTGGTCATATCAATCACAGTCGACCCAGACCTGGCTCGATCGAGAATCCCTCCTTCACCAAGGTAGACCGCTTCGACATCCCTGGGAAACCCAACGATGGTGATCGTCACATCGGCCTGTGCCGCGACGGCTCCCGGAGAATCCTGCCATACGGCTCCCTGATCAAGGAGGCTCTGAGCTTTCTCTTTGGTTCGAGTATATGCGTGAACTTCATGCCCGGCGGCAAGCAAATGCCCGGCCATGCTTCGTCCCATCACACCAATTCCAATAAATCCGATCACTGCCTTCTCGCTCATGCCATTCAATCTCTCAGATGAAGCTTTATTTCAAAATGATCTCTGTGAACGAACATTAATCAAGCCGATAATAGCGAGGCAACCCATGGGAACCCCCACCGCAATTCATTTCGTGACCCCGGGAATCCCCCGTGGCAAACTCCACCGGTGACGTTCGAGGAAGCACACGCCCTCCTTAAGGGGTTCAAAGACGGCAAACTGGCAGAGTCCGAAGTTCTCGACAAACTCCTTCAGTCACCCTTTGCCGAGCTTGACTTCGCAAAGGTGGATCTAGCAAGAGGCCGCCGGCAAGGCTTTCCCGAGGTCATTCTCGGCGAGGGAAAGACAGCCGAGCAAATCATCGGCATTACGCGTGAGTTGCATCGACGTGGACAAGCGGTGCTCGTGACCCGAATCTCGACTGAGGCTGCAAGGGTCGTTCGAGAAACCTTTCCGGAAGCAACGCACCACGAGACGGGCCGGTGTCTGACTCTCTCCGCGGCACCGCCAGAGAAACGACCGGGCCGCATCGCCATCGCCAGCGGAGGCACGGGCGATCTGCCCATCGCGGAAGAAGCGGCCGTCACCGCCGATTTCATGGGGAATCACGTGACACGAATCTACGATATCGGCGTGGCTTGCCTCCACCGTTGTATCGATCGTCTCGACGACCTCCGCGCCTCTCACGTCATCATCGTGGTGGCCGGGATGGAGGGGGCGCTCCCCAGTGTGATCGCTGGCCTGGTGGATAAGCCCATCATCGCCGTCCCCACCCATATTGGATACGGCGCCAATTTCGGGGGCATGGCCGCCCTCCTGGGGATGCTCAATAGTTGCGGAAGCGGTGTGACGGTGGTCAACATTGACAACGGATTCGGGGCGGCCTTCGCCGCCAATCAGATCAACCGACTGATTGAGAAGGCCAGCCAATCCGCCAAATGATCCGAATAGCCCTGCAATGCACTTACTCTACCTCGATATCTTCAGTGGCATCAGCGGCGACATGTTCCTGGGAGCCATGCTCGACCTCGGCCTTTCTGAAGAAAAACTAAAAACCGAACTCGGCAAGCTCGGCCTGGAGGAGTATCGCCTGGAAATCACCCGCCGCCAGAAGTCATCCATTGAAGGGGTCAAGCTCACCGTTCACCTCCTCGACCCACCGGCAGCGGACCGCCACAGTCATTCGCACGAGCACAGT
>DEAY01000132.1:9473-12574 GCA_002348345.1 Verrucomicrobia bacterium UBA2970 | reverse complement strand
GGGAATTCTCATCACCACTTTTATTGCATCGTCCTTTGCGATTGCTTCCAGATCGCGCAATTCCCGCTCTCCGGTATAAGGTCCGCCGGGGTACTCGGTCGGGCCGATTCTCAGGGCCCGTTGGAAGGTCAGCTTTCCATCGGTATACCGGAGGTCTTTGATCGTCTTGGGCTCCCCAACCGTCCAAAGCTGTCCGCTCCATTTCCCGTCGTTTAGATCCAAAGCCATCCACCCGGCGGCACCATTGCTCATTTTCAAGGCCCAGTGACCGGCAAAGGCCTGTTCTTTGTCAGCGAGTTCTTGGCTTTTAGCCTGACTAATTATGGCAAGGCAAAATGTAACCGTAATCAAGTTGAACAGTTTCATTGGAGAAAGGGTATTGGTCATACCTCGATTCTCTCGTAGATTCTGATCTGAGGTCGAGACAGATCTTGCTTGAATTAACCTATAAATGAAGCTCATCACGCTTTGATAACCGTCAAAATCAATAGGAGATGGGATTCAGACTACTCGAGGTCTTCGAGCCTCTTGGCGACTTTGTTCAGCAGTCGTTCTTCTTCATCGAGCATGCGGGTGGGTTTTTCAGCGGCTTCCTTGACCGACAAAGCCCTTCCGTGAGATTACCTGACTTTCCAGATTCGCCACGAGCTTTAGAAGGGCGATGAAGGTATTTGGAAGTCGGAAGCCTCTCGAGCAGTCAGTCCACCATGAGTGTTGAGTTCGATGTATTCGACTGGAGGCTTTGCAGCGTTCAGAACGATCTAGTATTGTTAGCTGTGTCGTTAGGGTAGTCCCTGCAGTAACGATTGTCCCAAGGTGAGTGTTGCAGTAATGTTGACGTGTGTTTTTCATGAATAGTTCCTCGCCTGTGAACGACATTATGCTTCCATGTCAGCAGTCTTTTTGGGTTTCTCTCCTCGTCGCATTCGTTTCATCGATGCAAAGGGCTCGAGCGATTGGACATTCGGATAAGATTCGTTAAATGCCCTTGTCCAAAGAGGCTTCTTTCTCTAGATGACGCAACCTCCAAAAGCTAATTCGATATGCCAGTTCCGACCATTATCTACACCAAGACCGACGAGGCTCCCGCCCTCGCCACCTATTCATTCCTGCCGATCATCCAGGCCTTCACCAAGCCTTCGGGCATTGGGGTCGAGACCCGGGATATTTCGCTGGCCGGCCGGATGATTGCCAACTTCCCCGATCTACTCACCGAGGATCAACAAATCGGTGATGCGCTGGCCGAACTCGGCGAACTGGCCAAGACCCCGGAAGCCAACATCATCAAACTCCCCAACATCAGCGCCTCGATTCCTCAGATGAAGGCCGCCATCGCCGAGCTGCAAGCACAGGGATACGGATTGCCAGACTATCCCGAAGAGCCCCAGTCGGAGGAGGAGAAGGCCATCAAGGCCCGATACGACAAAATCAAAGGGAGCGCCGTCAATCCGGTGCTGCGGGAAGGCAACTCCGACCGGAGGGCGCCCCAGGCCGTCAAAGCCTACGCCAAGGCCAATCCCCACGCCATGGGACCGTGGTCCCGGGAATCCAAAACCAATGTCGCCACCATGGGGCAGGACGATTTCCGATCCAACGAACAATCGACGACCGTCCCCTCGGCGACCACGATCCGGATTGAATTTGAGGGACGGGACGGCAAGAAGGTCATCCTCAAAGAGGGGATCGACCTCCTCCCGGGGGAAGTGGTTGACGGCACGAAGATGAGCCGGAAGGCACTAGTCGCCTTCCTGGAGGAACAGATCACCCGGGCCAAGGACGAGGGCACCCTCTTCTCCCTTCATATGAAAGCCACGATGATGAAGGTCAGCGACCCCATCATCTTCGGCATTTGCGTTGAGGTGTTCTTCAAGGACCTCATCGCCAAACACCAATCCACTTTTGGGGAGTTAGGGGTCGATTTTCGCAACGGGTTTGGCGACCTCCTGGCGCGCCTGGATTCGTTGTCGCCGGAGAAAAAGGCCGAAATCAAGACCGACATCGACGCGGCCTTCGAGAACGGCCCGGACCTGGCCATGGTGAACTCCGATCAAGGAATCACCAATCTCCACGTTCCCAGCGATGTCATCATCGACGCCTCCATGCCGGCCATGATCCGCACCTCCGGCCAGATGTGGAATGCCCAAGGCGAACAACAGGACACCCTGGCCGTCATCCCAGACAGTTCCTACGCCGCGGTCTATCAGGCCACCATTGACTTTTGCCGCAAGAACGGCGCGCTCGATCCGACCACCATGGGAACCGTCCCCAACGTGGGACTGATGGCGCAAAAGGCGGAGGAATACGGGTCCCATGACAAAACCTTCCAAGCCCCGGACGATGGCAAGATTCGCATCATCACCCAGGAGGGCACGACCCTGGTCGAGCATGAGGTGGAAACGGGTGATCTCTGGCGAAGTTGCCAGACCAAAGACGCCCCCATTCGGGACTGGGTCAAACTTGCCGTCAACCGAGCACGGGCAACGGGTTGGCCCGCCGTGTTCTGGCTCGACGACTCTCGAGCCCACGACGCTCAACTCATTGAAAAGGTCAATGAGTATCTCAATGATCACGATACCGATGGTCTCGATCTTCGCATGCTGGCTCCTCTTGAAGCCACTCAGTTTTCTCTGGAACGAATCGCTCAGGGTAAAAACACCATTTCGGTTACCGGCAACGTTCTCCGAGATTACCTTACCGACCTCTTCCCCATCCTCGAGGTGGGGACGAGCGCAAAGATGCTTTCGATTGTTCCCCTGATGCAGGGGGGCGGACTCTTCGAGACTGGCGCCGGAGGATCGGCTCCGAAACATGTTCAACAGTTCCAGGCAGAAAACTACTTGCGCTGGGATTCCCTCGGTGAGTTTCTCGCCCTGGCCGTCTCTCTCGATCACCTCGGCACTGTCTTTGAGAATGCCAAAGCGACCGTCCTGGGTCAGACGCTCGACCTCGCGACCGAAAAACTGCTCACCGAAAACAAGTCGCCCACCCGACGACTCGGCGGCATCGACAATCGCGGAAGCCACTTCTATCTCGCCCTCTACTGGGCCCAGGCCCTAGCTACCCAGGAAGAAGACCCAGAGCTTCAATCCCGCTTTTCCAGC
>DEAY01000132.1:9023-9172 GCA_002348345.1 Verrucomicrobia bacterium UBA2970 | reverse complement strand
CCCAGTCCGACGACGAGTCCCTCAAGCAGCACTTTACACCCATCGCCGAGCAATTGGCGCAGAACGAGAACCAGATTGTCACCGAGCTTCTCGCCGTGCAGGGCGATTCGGTCGATACGGGAGGCTATTACCAACCCGACGACGGGAAG